>JAQBQQ010000020.1 GCA_028286915.1 Candidatus Peribacteria bacterium
GTGAAGTGTTTCTTTAAGGTGATTCATAGAAAGAGCTGTACCAGATAATGGGAGCGGGAGTATGAGCCTGTAGAAAACCGTCAGCAAGGTGACAGACAGGAAATTCTAGTGCAGGGTATCAGTAGTATGAAGAGTTGACCAGCCTTCGCCAACTCATTTTATTCCAGCCCTGTTTAGGGCTACGGCCCTGAAAGAGCCCCTTTGGAGCTGGCGAGAAACTGAGAATTACAGGGCATTTATTGGACGGATATATTTTTTTATAGTATAATAATTACATGATTACACCTGAAGCCCCACAAGATGATTTGGAACCGGTTGGTTTTGAACCTGATGTGAACATACCTACTGATGATACCTCAGCCGCCGTTCAGTTTCTTTTAAACTTAGAAACCATTGAAGATGCAACGAACAGGCAGGTTCTTGCAGACGCACTGGCAGTGTTGAATAATCCTCCTGATAATGTAAAGCTCATTCAATGGCACGCTGCCAATGTTTCGATGATCGATGCTGAGTATGGTATGGCAGGCGAGGAAACTCCATTGGAAGTAAACATTATTCATAGTCGTTTACTCACGCTCGAAGGCAGATATCTGATAGCTTCGATTAAAGAAAAAATTGAAAGTGGTTCTTTCGATATGGCCGAAGTTCAGAAACTACTGGGCAAAGCTTTGCTTTACGGCAGACAGCTCGAGAGAGGACTTGAAAAGGATGCTACGTTTTTGAAAGAGGCAGAAGAACTGGAACAGCGTATCAAGGCTCTTTAAGTCGTGCCTACTTCACCGGCACATACTGCGTGTGCAAACCTACATTCACGTCATCAGCAAAAATATTGGCAATGACCATGGAAGGCACGTTGGAAATAATAATGACATCTTCCGGTTTTACTTTATTGACAGCCATGCTGGACACGAGCTTGTTGCGGACGAAGATGCCGATTGTTTTCCCTTGGTTCTGTTTGAATACCATTGCCAGTATGTCGCGGCCGGCCTGGGTAAAGTCCAGGCGTACTTCTGCTTTGGCGGAACCGGGCATGGGGGCGGCTGTCACCCATTCCAGATCCTTCTCCGTAATACCCGTTTCGCGGAAACCGATGGAGCCGGCTTTTTGTTCTACGGTAATATCCGCCGTGGCTACCGGCGCCTCTTCCATAATACGAAACTTAAAACCGGATGTGAGCACATCATCCAATGTTTTTTTTGATGCGGCGTCCGGCAATGTAAATGTAAGGACAGGATCGGCTTTTCCGGTATCCAGATTTTCTTTCTGTGCCGTTTTCCCCATGCTCTCCAAAACACGCTCAGCCACGCGTTTGCTGGCGCTTATGAGCTCGGTTTTTTTGGCAGCATCCTGTATGTCCAGCTTAAGGCTGTATTTTGCCATGTTATCGGCGGATTTTGCGCCGCATGCGACCAGAAAGACAGTGAGTGATGCGGCAATGAGGATTTTTTTCATGGGTGGATGATACTGAATAAGGAATGGAAATCAAACCTTCCTTACGTTATATGAATCATTGTACCGATCTATGTTTGTGAATTAAGCTTTTGCATTGCCTCTTTTTTGAAGAAAAGAAACGACAAGGCAGGTAATTATAAATGGTAGTACATACGCAAATCCATAGAATAACAAATAACCAATCACTGTTTGTAGACCATGAGTACATCTTACGGATAATCCACCTATTCCATCAATTGACGGCTGCTTATAAAGGCCTATCCATTTAATTAGTGGATCATAAAAGCAGTAACCTTGCTGGCCATGCTCAATAACGCTGAAACAAAGGGTCCGCCATATGATTGTTATTATAACAGCCCAGACAATCATTAGGCTTGATGACTTTGATTTTGGCATGCTCATAAGTTACTGGCTTCTTCGTTTATTATCAATTCATCACATTTTTCTTTCCAGCATTGTCCCTTTGCGGATCATTTTCCCCTGCAAATCCACGTTTGTCAGCTGGCAGCCTTCGTCTATAACGCAGTTCCGCAGGACGCAGTTTTGTATGCGGCAGTCTGTAAATATGACGCAGTCGTGCAGGTTACTGGCTGCCACGGTGCTTTTTTCATCAATAAATACGCAGCCGTATGTTTCGGACTCCGTGAGGCTGGCCGAATCGTGCGTTATTGTTTTGGTACCTATGAGCAGACGGTGTGCATCTAAATACGAAGAGAATGAGCCGATATCCAGCCATGGTTCCGTAAACGTAAAACATTCAACGCGGAAATTTTTCTGCAGGAATTCTTCAAAAATACCGCCCACGTTATCCGGGTGCCGCTCGGCGTAATCAAGTAACAGCGGAATATGAACTTTCGGAATAACGCAGCAGCCGGTGGAGACAATACTGGTCTTTGGTTCCTTTGGTTTTTCCTCGAACATCAGAATATTTTTCGTATCGTTCGGGTCCAGTATTACTGTACCAAATGCCGATGCCTTGGCCTTGTCGCCTATATCAAACGCGGCCAGCAGCGGAATATCAGTTGTATATTTTTCCAGAAAATCCTCCATGGCAAAACCCAAATAGTTATCGCCGGTGAGAAGTAATATATCGTCATCTATTTTTTTATTGATAATCCATTCGCGGGTTGCACCCAGCGCGCCGAGTTTGTGGTCATCATGTCTGGTGTCTTCAATAAGTAATTCTACTTTTCTATCAAGCGTGGCAATCCAGTCCTCAAACTGTTTTTGGAATGCTGCATTGGTGCTGATGGTAACCGGAACGCCCGCCGGTATTTTTTCCACCAGATATTCCACTATCGGTTTACCGGCTATAGGCAGCAGCGGTTTGGCTCTGGTTTCCGTGAGTGGCCAGAGACGGGTGGCGAAACCGCCGGCGAGAATGAAGGCGTGCACTGTAGGGTTGGGGTTAGGGTTGGGATATAGCCCTTTTCCATTCTCAAAAATTAATAACAAAAGGGAAATTTACTGGAAAAACCAGCGCAGCATGTTGCTTTGCTTTGGGCTTACCATGGTCACGCCGCGGCCTTCCAGGGTTTCCAGCGTTTCGTTGCCTTCCACAATACCGAAGACCGATGGCAGAACCAGATAGTTGATATTGCGGTTTTTGCAGACGCTGATGAGATTGATAGTATGTTCCATATCCGAGCACTGGATAAGATGGGTGATTTTATAGGTGTCCAGTGTCTCCTCCAGCTTGTTCAGTTTGCCCAGTACCGGCACGCCGCATATATCTTTTTCTTTGGCGCCGGTGCCGTCCAGTATGGCAACCGGTTTTAGGGGATTCTTTTTGGCATAGAGCAGTTCAATCAGCTTTGTTGATTCTCTGGTGACGCCGACAATGAGTGTCGGGAACTGTGCCGGATCTTTCCAGAGAACGGAGCGAAGAATCTGCTCGTACGCTATATGCCACGCAATGGTAAGAACTGAGCTGATGAGGAGAGCCTGGAAGAGCAGCAGGCGGCTGAAGAAGAGGCCGAACAGAAAGTAATACGTAAGCGCAAAAAGCGCAGTGCCTACCAGACAGGCGTAGACAATATAGGCAATACTGCGGATGCCGGCCTGGCGCCGGGTAATACTGAAGGAGCGCGTTGTTATAAGAACTATCAGCCAGAACGGGACGGTAAGAAGAGCAACGCTTAAGTGCGGCATCAGCGGGAAATCCGATGACAGAATCCAGCCGACACGGATGAAGTATGCCAGGACGTAGGCTGCCACAAAGACAACAGCATCGCTGATGAGCCAGAAAATGAGGAGAGCCGTGTAGCGCATGGGGAGATTGTACAGCGTGTTGGGAGTGATGCCAGTATGGTAAAAGAGGAGAAAATCATATTGGTTTCTTATGCTTTGCCCGCCTTCGTTTCTCACAATAGTTTTTCCATTCGATGTATCATTGCTGCCAGCGATCCAATAGCTGTTGCCGGAATGCGCGTGGAATCCCAGGGCAGTTTTTTGCCGTCGTCTGGCATGGTGCCTTTGCCGATTTCTTCGGTGACGGGCATGTGCGCGTCCGCCCAGGCGAGCTGCTCGGCCAGAATAGGGTTGGTTTTGGCGCGCTCGCGGAATGCATCCCTCTGGAAGAGGCGGTAGTTGATGGTTTCGGCGGTGTATTCAAATACGTCGGTTTTGGCGTAGCCCGTCACAAAGTCGCTGTCTTTGCAGCGGCTGTTCCGGACATTCGCGCTCTGGAAACAAATGCGGTATAGGCCCAGGCTGGGGTCATCGTTGTAGACGGGGTCGCTGCCGTCGCTGAATTCGCTGGTGCCGCTGGCCGGCGTGCCGGTTAGGCAGCCGAGGTCATAAAAATGTCCCAGTAGTTCGTGGCCCAGGAGTTGCGCGAACTCCTGCAGCGTGCCGGCGCCCGAGATAATAACTGTGGATTTGCCGGCAAGGCCGCGCTGCGTCGGGTTATCGTACCGCACGTAGAAGCTTTTAAGGTTGGCTGCGCAGTTGTTTGGCATCAGGCGGAGTAGCGTATCGGCAATCATTTTCTGGTCTTCATGAATACCCGGCTGATTCACGACGGGTAATATGGCTGGCTCAACTGTTGCCATGGTGGCCTGCAGACTGAGTGTCGTCGTCTTCTTCCTGCCGGCAAGTGCCGGGGTAACCTGTATAGCTACCAATTTCTTCTTTACCGCAGCCTGAGTGGCATGAAACGAAGTATCTATTTGGCTGTTCCTGCTTGCCCTTTCGCCTGTGTCTGCTAGAATCCCGTGCAGTTGAAGGGAAATCGTCAAGACACCAAGGAGGAAGCCAGCCAATGAAAGGTGAGGGCGTTTCAGGATCAGGTGTAATAAAAGTGTATATTTATACTATATCATTAACTAAATGTCAACTATTCTTGCTCCGTCTGTCGCCCCCGGGCAGCAGCATACGGTTACTATCGAAAAATTAACGTTTGGCGGTTCCGGCTTGACCCATATTGGTACATTGCCTGTATTTGTGACCGATTCCATTCCCGGCCAGCAGCTGGAAATTGTTATAACCAAATTCAAGGATTCCTACGCCGAGGCGAAGGTGAAAAAAGTCCTCAAGAAAGCCAAAGATGAAATACAGCCGCGTTGTCCGCATTTCCACGACTGCGGCGGCTGCGTGTGGCAGAACCTGCCCTACGATAAGCAGATTTCCTACAAAGAGGACATTGTCCGTGAAACACTCATGCACGTAACGCCTGTTGATGAGTCCGAGCGTAAAACGCTTGGCGGCCGCGTGCTGAATATTGTCCCCAGCCCGCAGGTATTTTACTACCGCAATAAAATGGAGCTGAGTTTCGGGTACCAGATTATGCGCAGCGAGGAGCAGAACGGACGACGTATTTACATTGATGAAAACCCGTCCGTCGGCCTGCATCAGCCGGGAGAGTGGAGTACGGTACTGCCTATTACGGAGTGTCATTTATACGATGAACAGATGAGTATGCTGCTGTCTGATGTCCGCCGTTTTATGGAGCAGACGCACTTGTCGGTGTACAACCCGAAAACCCAGAAGGGGATGCTGCGTACATTGCTGCTGCGGAGGGGCGTGCATACCGGCGAGCAGATGATCTGCTTTATGGTGAATGCGCGGAAGAAAGAACTGGAGCCGTTGTTCCAGAGCTTCATGCGTGCCTTCGGCGGCCGCCCGCACCTGGCATCACTGTTGATTGTGGAACATACCGGCGGTAGCGAGCGGCCGGAACTGCCAAAAATTCATACGCTTGTTGGCAAGCCGACCATTACCGAGCGTCTGTTCGATTTGAATTTTGAAATTTCGCCGTTCTCATTCTTCCAGACCAATACGCTTGGAGCGGAGAAGCTCTACAGAGCCATTGCGGAGGCAGCGGATTTAACACAGCGCGATACGGTGCTGGATTTGTACTGCGGCATGGGGACTATTGGCCAGTATCTGGCTCGCTTCTGCCATAAAGTGGTGGGTGTGGAAAGTCATCCGTCGGCTATTGATGATGCGCTCAAGAGTGCCGGGCGGAACAAGGTGGCAAACATCAGCTTTTATAAAGGCCGCGCGGAGCAGGTACTGTTGCAGCAGCTCAAGCCGGGTGGAAAGTATACGTTTGATGTAATCATAGTGGATCCGCCACGCGCGGGTTTGCACCCGAAAGCCCGTGAGGCCGTTATTGCCCACGCGCCAAAGCGGATTGTGTATGTGTCCTGTAATACGGCTACCTTTGCCCGCGACCTGGGTGAATTCCTCAAGCAGGGCTATGAACTCCGCACGGTGCAGCCGGTGGACCTGTTCCCGCACACAGCGCATATAGAAACGGTGGCGTTGTTGCAGAAAAAGTAGAACAGATGATGAGTTTTGAATTTTGAGTCCTGAGTCTTGAATATTTTTATTTCAAAACTCAAAATTCCAGACTCAAGACTCATTCTTGCTGGCTCTTTCTCTGTATACTGCGTAATCTCTGCGTTATGCAGAAGATTGTTTTCCTCTCCCCCGGCCGCGTGAAAACTTCCTGGATTCAGGAGGGTTGTGACTTGTATATCAAACGCCTCAAGCATGATATTCAGCTGGAAGTAGTGGAAATTCCGCCAAGCAAACAGATAGATCCGGTGAAACATGCGGATGATGAATCTGAGCGTTTGCTGGAGAAAGCCAGGAAGTTTGAAGGCGATATCTGGTTGCTCGATGAGCGCGGACAGGGCTTTACGTCTTTGGAATTCTCGCAAAAGCTTACGAATGCCAAAGATATCGGCCGGACTATCGTATTTTTACTGGGTGGTGCGTATGGCGTAAATGATACGCTCAAGAAGGAAGTGAACAGTATTATCCGGCTTTCCGATATGACCTTCCCGCACGAGCTTTGCCAATTGATCTTCTTTGAGCAGCTGTATAGGGCGATTGAGATCCAAAAGGGAAGTGGCTATCATCACTGATATTCTCGGTTATCTTCGTTTGAAAATGTGTTCGGAACGTTATAAAACAGCCACACATAGAGCATGACCGTTTTAATTTTTCATGATTGAAAATGCACTTCAGATGCGTTTCCAGTCTTGCCGGGTAGCGTCCATATTCTTAATTTCCACGAATCCCCATGTTTCTTTGCCGTTCCGGTTAACTTTCACAATGGTGCCAGCATGTAAGTTGCTTAAAAAATTCTGGTTACTGACCATTGTTACTTCGGTTCCTTTTAGCAGGCTGCCGTCTATGTATCCTTTATCGGAAATGAATGGCACATCCCCTGTTACCGTTGTCTTGCAGGCATAATAAGCCGGTGACATGTCCAGTTTTTTCTGCACCCATTCCGGTACAATGATGGGATTTTCTATAACGGAATTTATTCTGGCAGCCGTATCCACGCGCGATGTGTCTATGGTTTTTGCTGGTTTTTCTGAGGTAATACGAACTTCCGGATAGGATACTGGAAGTGCTTCTGCTACCTGGGCATAGGGTGCTCCTGTGTCTGGCATAGCTGGATGTGGGTAATTATTTTTTATATTATAAACTATTATCTATATATAGTCAAATACACAAACGTACGGGTATGCTTCGAAACAGGTTGTCGGTCAGACTAATTATCGTATACTGACGCGGCTTTATGGCTTTATGGCCACTTGGCAGAGATGCTCATTTTACACACGGCCTCATCGTCCTTCGTCGGGCTCAGGACGATGCTGAGGAAGTTGTATCTATAATCAGTTCGTTCTTTATTATCACACGGCCCCATCGTCTAACGGTTAGGACAGCAGGTTCTCATCCTGCAAATCGGGGTTCGATTCCCCGTGGGGCTGCCACATCATTATCACCATTCTCAAGTTCAGTGATTGCCTCATGTACTGGCGATAATTTCGGAGTTTGTTTGCCTGCCAATGCGTCATACGAAATTCCTTCAGGGAATATAAGCGACTGCAGCCGGAATTGCTTTTCTGGCCGCGCCTTTGCTCCCAACACCGACGCGAGCGTCTTTCACACCTGCACTGTACATCAACTCTTTTTGCCTATGTTCAGACGAACTCCTGGAAATAGGGAGACTGACTTACGGAAACGGAAACCCATGTGATACCTTTCATCACTTCTACATTTCGGGAAGATAGGTGCATTGCACCAACCCCTTATCGAATGTTTTCACCTCTTGCAACGAAAGCAGGATCCTCATGTCGATGTTGTCCAAAAGCCGGATTCCTTCCCCGAGGATCACCGGCACGGTCGTCAGGATGAATTCGTCCACCAGGCCTTTCCGCAAGAATTCCTGCGCCACCTGCGCGCCACCGGTAATCCAAACATTCTTGTCGGTCTTTGCTTTCGCTTTCATCAAAACAGTTTCGATGTCGTCATTCGTGAAGACGGTGTCGGGATAGGCCGGCTCTTCGGCGGGTGGATTGTGCGTTAGTATGAACGTAGGGACGGGATGAAAGTTCCCCCATCCTTGTTTCAGCCCCACATCGTAGGTTCTTTTCCCCTCGATGGCTGAGCCTATTGTTGCAAAAAATTCTTTATAACCGTAATCGACATCATTGTAAGGAAACAACCATGAAATGTCATCGTCCTTCCCGGCCACGAAACCATCAAGGGACATTGCAAGGTAGAGGATGGATTTGTTCATAGAAAAGAATTTTAGTACGGATCAAGCCGTTGTGACAACTATGATGTTTTTCAGGACTTTGTACCAGTGGACCATTGCTTCGAAGATACTTGTTTGAGAAAGTCTTTGGCCTGCCAATTTTACTTCATCTCTTACACATATAGATAAGCTATTTCACCCTGTTCCACATCAGAATGCAAAACAGGATGAACGAATGTAAGAACAACAATTAGGCAAGAAATTTCTGCAGGTGCGCAAGGATGCCCTTCCAGCCTTCGTTGTGGCTTTTCATGGATTCTTCGGACTCGAAATCTTGATCCGTGAGTGTGAAGTCGGTGCCGCTTCCGTTTGGTTTTAGTTCGACGGTCACAAGGCTTGCGTCATGCGTCTCACCGCACGTCCAGACAATGACAATTTTTTCGTCGGGTACGATTTCTTTGTATTCGCCGTCAGTCACATGATTCGTTCCGTTGGCTTCCTTCATATCGAACTTGAAGGTTCCGCCAACGCGGAAGTCCACATGATGGATGGTGGTTGTCATGTCATCCGACGCAACAAGCCACTGCAACATGGCTTCGGCATCGGACCAGGCATGGAACACATCCGCTGGTGATGCATCGAAATGCTGCTGAAATTGGAGAGAGAGTTTTTCCATAAAAAGAGAAAAAAGGGAGGAGTTTAAGAAGCAGATTTGTTCGCTTTCAGATATTTTTCCAGGCCAGCCAGACGTTTTTGCCAGAATTTCGTGTGCGTTTCTATCCAGGCGGCCGCTTCATCAAGTGGTTCCACATTGATTGTAAAATAGTAATACCGTTGTACTTTTTCTCTCCGGATCAGTTTTGCTTGTTCTAAGATTTTAAGATGCTTGGTGACGGCCGGCAGCGATATATGCAAAGGTTTTGCCAAATCCCGAATTGGCTGCCGTTTAGCGGCAATACCCTGCAGTAGTTGTCTGCGAACAGGGCTTTCGAGCGCCCGGAAGACTAAGCCGATGGAATCCAGATCATTAACCATATGGTTAAGTATTTCATGCGAGCAGACGACTGTCAAGCATACGAATTGCGACAGTTTTCAGAACCTGGAACCAGTGTGTCGTTTCTACTGTTAAAAAGTTCGTAACTCGCGTCCTTTGGTCTGTTGCTATCTACTCTATAAACAACTCATCAATATAGCACCATTTCCAGTCCTCTCCCGGCTGGAACGACTGGATGATGGGATGTTCTGTTTCGTAAAAATGCTTTGTTGCATGTTTGTTTTTTGAATTGTCGCAACAGCCGACGTGTCCGCAGGTAAGGCACAGCCTTAGGTGGACCCATGTATCTCCCATGGCCAGGCATTCCTCGCAGCCGGCGGGGGTTTTGGGCTGTACGTTTCGTATCTGATCAAGATGTGTGCACTGGTTGGCCATGGGGTAAAGGGGGAATGCGCGTCCGGAAAGATGAAATGTCCCACCCTGCCAGCTCCGCGCTCTTGGTGTATGTGGATTCAAGGAAATCCAGAATGGTTTGGTCCGGGTGCTCCGTGTTGCAGACAGCGTCGTAGGGCAAAATGCATTCGCCCAATTGCTCATGAAAAGAGGCGCCCTGCAGGAGCGTTGTAGTCCGTATGCCGGGTGGTTCGGGGTAGAGATACGAGAAGAATGCAGTATGCGGGAAACGGTTGTCACCCGGCCAGAAGCCGAACGCGAAGTTCTCCTCGTTTTCGGCAAACTCCATAATTCTTCCCATGACACCTTCATAGCGGGGAGGGGTGGCCATCCTGCCCGAGAATCTTGTTCCGCTGAGGTCGAAGGATCCCCAGAAAAAATGAATAGGGCTGCTCTTACCCCGAAACGATGTCCGAAAACTCTCAAACACCGTCTGCGTCTGCCGGAGAATGCGCCACCACCTCGTCACGTAGTCTTTGTTGTAGGATGCATGGCTCGTGTCCTGCTCAAAAGGAATGGGATCGGATACTTCCACGGGAACCGGCCAAATGGTGACATGAATGCCGAGTTCCGTAAGGGCGTTCATGAATTCACGGTAGAACGCTGCAACGGTTTTTGGCACGAGCGGCATGACTAGTGCCTTGCCGGTGCTGGTACGAATGGAAAGAGTGTGGTCCAGAAAATCAAAATCCACCTCAAAAGTCTTACCTTCATACGGAATGGGCCCTGTCGTCAGACCCGTTGCCGTAACGAAGAATGTTACTTCCCACCACTGGTTCAGAAACGGCGCGAGTGCAAGCTTCACCTTTCCCACGACTTGTGTCCACATGTGAAGCGTTGTCCGTGTGTCTTTCCATTTGTCATACGGGAGTTCCGGCCATGCAGTAGCAGGTGATTGTTCCGGGCGAGGCTGATGCTGACGGTTTGTCATCATAAACATACATTCTACGAGCGTGTGAAAGCTCTGTACATAATTATGTTCAGTATTATTGGGCCGGATTCGCCTTAACTTTCACGTCCATGCTTTGGGTGCGTCCATGTATCCATCGTTCCTGGGCGCTAACGTGAAAGAAGAGGATGGTAATGAGGCTCAGCACGCACGCGAATCCCGGGGCCTGGACCATGAGGAAACCGAGCAGCAGCGTAAGACCTGCTACTCCGAGCGAGAGCTGAGCGCGGCGCTTTTCGCTATCGCGAAGCGTGTGGTCCAGAGCGGCCAGTATGAAAAGCCACAATGCCACGCTGCCGAAAAGCATTCCCCGCACAATGAGAGGGATATCATCCCCGCCCCGCGGCAGCAGATATTCCACGCTGATGATGTTTCCGAGCATTCCCATCCACAGGAGCAGATGCAGGTAAGCGAACGGCTGACCGCCCCGGATACACCGGTTGCCTTCCCACTCCTGCAGATACAGAAAGTAGAGCCACCACATGAGCGCGACCAGACAGAACGATGCGACGGCGGTAAGAATGTCGAGAGGCGACCAGACTATGTTATCCAGCACATTGGTGGACGTAAGGAAGTGTTCACCGAGCAGTACGATGGTAAAGAGGCCGAATCGCTCGGGCAGGTGTCTGGTATCCACCGGATTTTGGGAGAGCAGTCTAATGCCCAGCCATGGCGTGATGAGATCCGCAGCAAGGCTGATGCCCCACAAAGCGAAGCGCAGTGGCGGGCTTACGAAAAAAGACGCTGTCCAAATAAGGACGCCCAAAGTAAACCCGGAAAGATACAATGTCGTTATGCCGTGTACTTCGGGTATCCGCAGACGAGCACGAGTGTAGAGCGCAAGCAGGATCAGCCGCACGCTCAGGTAGGAGAGCCCGAACCCGACTGATAATTCTTCCAATGCACCGTGCACCGTGAGCGCCAGTCCCAGCGCAAAGAGCATTTGCAGCAGGGTAAGAATGCGGTGCAGGTAATCATCGGTATCAAAGCGGGTGGAGTAGAACGTATGTCCCATCCACGCCCACACGACGGGAAGAAACAGAAAGACGCTCTGGAATAACCCCATCATCGTCAGATTTCCCGTTGCCCGGCGGCTAATCTCCGTGAGCGCCACGACAAATGCGAGGTCATAAAAGAGTTCCAGCCATGTGGCGTGGCGAGTGCCTTGTTCATTGCGGGAGAAAAGGGTTTTCACTTCCATGAGTAAGGCGGAATAGGGGATTTCCACTCATGATACCATCCTCAAGGAGCGAAGATATCAGATTCTTTCCTAAAAAGCGGAGTGCGATTTGGTGTGGGGCTGCCAGACAAAAGATAGTTAGCCAGCGATGCATTAAAATATATTATACCATTTATTACCGGGCGTTCTACGAAGCTGTGGAACGTATTTTATATTTTTCAGTAAATGAAAAGACCGTGCATTGACTTTTATAATAAATAAATCCGTATCGGTCAACTATGAATCATCCATACACTGTTGTATCCCGCAACGACTCTGTTGTTCACAACTTTACGGAAACGTTCTACATTTCTATCCTTTCCTATCTCATCATGAAAAAATACCTCGTTTTAACCTTTGTACTTCTTATGAGCGGCTGCAATGGCACCTCTCAGCAGACTGTTGGACATAGTTCTTCCCAGGCCATGAGCTCTTCGTCATCTCTTTCTTCTCCGTCCGTAAAAGAGCCAACTGTGTCCTTTTTTATACCGGAAGGTTATACCTATGTCCGGTTTACTTCTCATGGAAGGCTTGAGGGAAGTGGAATTGCTTACAGCGAAGTTGTTGCTTCGGTAGGTAATGAAGGTGAAACGGCGCAGATCTCAGTATTAAGAACTTCCGATCCGAAAATTTTAGCATTCTTGGGCCGTTATGCTCCGGGACAGAAAGTTACGATCGGGGGAATCAAGATGCAGAAATTTGTTCAGCAGAATATGCAACTGACACAAGATTACGTTTATAAAGTCGAAGATGAGTATATTGTTATTTCTTTTGATGGTCCTCCTTCAGATGATATTCAGCGTAAAGTTATTGAGTCAGTACAAATTTTAAATTAGATACTTAAAAACAGGGCCAACCGTTAGGTTGGCCCTTTGAGCATAGTTCCGTGTCGTTCAGGAGAGTCAGCGGTCAAAGGCAGTCCATGCACTGGTCTGGTCAGGCGACAACCAGCCGTAGAAATTGGGATGATAGGTTCCGCTGTAGCCCCACCATTGCTTCTTGTTGCTCGTTGGATAATACCACGGGTTCTGCAGTTCGCCCCCGGCGACGCCGTCGAATTTGGTCTCGAAGTGCAGGTGCCGGGAAGTGCCGGGATCTTTGGCATCAGCAGTGCTGCCCATGAGGCCGAGTGGTGTGCCGCCTTGCACTTTCTGGCCTTCGGCGAGTCCCGGGGCGAACGACTTCATGTGGCTGTACTGGGTAAAGACGTAGCGGTATTGGAACGCGTACGAATCCCAGATGTAATGCCGGACAATGACAGAATTGCCTTCGCCGTGCTCGGCAGCATTGTTGGAGTTGTAGACGATTTTCCAGACCCTCCCGTAGGCTGAGGCGACGATGGTCGGGGGATTACTGACGGTGTTGGGGGAAACGATGTCCCAGCCAGTGTGCCACTCGTTGGGCCGAAGGGCTGGATTGGTGTTGAAGGTCATCCCCTGCACGATGTTGCTGGTGTTGTGACCGGCAACCGGAAACCGAAAGCCCTGTGAGGCTGCTGCCACCTGTGCCTTGGCTGCCTGGGTAAAACCCAACAGCCCGGCGAAGACGATGCAAAGCGAAGTAAGGCGACGAAACATGACTGACTCTCCTATGCTTTCAGAGAACGACTTTCGAACGCGGAAACATTCACATTGAATGCTTCATGTGTATGGTAGATTCCGAATCTTGGGTTACATACACATGCTTCAACAGAAGGTATGTCAATAGCTGCAATCATGTGTTGTGCAAAACAAGAAAGACGTTCTTCGGTCTAAAAGAACGCTTGGGTATTTATGATGAAATAGTATTTATTCTTGCCTAAAAAACCCCGAGCACAAATGCTCGGGGCGGCCAATGAGCGAACTCATTGGCGGTGATTCTTTCTGGTTTTGCCGTGAAATGATGTACAAAAACATCTACATGCTTATTTTTTATAATTCCTTTTGTGCTGCAGTAATTTTACGTAACCTGCAGCCATTATCGCAATATACCGCGTAAAATAGTTGTACCTTTTGCGCTACGTAGCAAAATGCTGCCTATGCAGTATTCTTCTATAGGTGAACCGGAGTTTCCCGTTCAGCTTTCGCGTCGACAGGCTTTGGGTGCGTTGGCGGGTTTGAGTGTATCTGCGTCGGGTTTAGCATCACGCGCAGCGGAGATATCACTTCCAAAGAATGTCTTTGTAACGGATCCTACGGTATTTCCGTATGATCTCTCTCCGCTCAGTTTTCATCTTTCGCTCCAGGAACGCTATATTCCTGCGAATACCAAAGCAAAACTGGTTTTGGATATTGCCAATAGCATTGCGGATAATGTGAAAGCCGCTATGTGTACGGAGGTACAAAGACAATTCCCGAATTTGCAGATTAATTCTGCCGTATCGTTACGGATTACCGCCGCATCTCAAGACCTTTTACGCGAGTACATGCGCATTATTTCGAAGCATATTTTAGATGAAGGGTATGTCTATGGTCGTGATTGTTCGTATCACGATGGAATAGTGCAGAAAGAGCAAACGAATGTGTGGCCTTTGGACTGCGACTTAACTTCTCATCTTGCCATGCATGTTGCAGAGAAACACGGTATGCCCATTGCTTATTGGCAACAGTGGGAGCATTTGTGCTTGTGTGCCGTGAGAGGAGACGATATCTACGAAATGACCGAGCTGGGGACGGCTGGTTTCATTCAGAGTAAAAAAACCAGACGGGAGCAGGGACAGCTGACGCCTCGGGCAAACGAGTTACTCGGTTTTTATTATCCTATGTCCCAGGTTGAAGTAAAACAGGGGATAGCCGGAAATATTGTGTATGAAATGCACCGAAGTATAGGGAAGGAGCAGTATCCTCTCCCGGCCCTGGATCAGCTTTGTAAATCGGCTGAAGAGATACTCAGAGACTATGGTGAGAGTTTTCTGACGGTCTATAATCTTTGTTGGGCATTGGATCATACTGTCTGGCAGTATGGGGAAATTTTACATCCTGCTGCCGAGCACGTTCGTAAGGCTCAGCGTTATCGGGATCGAAAAGAACTGCTTGAGCGTACTTACGCACAACTTCTTCGCGCACCAAAAGAACGCAAGCCTATTCCTTAGCTGGTAGATTTGCTTGTGTGTCGCAAAATGCCACCATGGCATTTTTCATAAAGAGGGCCAGACCGGGTTTGTATTTGTCATAGTATGCCGCAAAGCGCGGGTCGGCTACGAATGTATCGGCAAGTCCGCGGTACATGTGCAGATTCGGATCGTAAAAATGCCGTAAGCCGTTGTAGTGCCGGGCGATGGGTTGCTGCACATGCGCGCCTGCAGGGTCTTCACTTGCTTCGGCCAAGGCGGTTATTTGCCGCATCAGTACATCTTACGGTCCGACCTTTGCGTAGTACGTTTGTGCGGTTCCTCCGATAGTAGTAAATGAGCCGCCCAGGTAGGCATTGCCGGCGTTGGCAGAGATGGCAAAAATATTATCGTTGGCGTTCGGGTTCCAGGCCAGTGCCGTTCCGGTAGTTGCGCTTAAGGCGGCGGCATTGTTTCTGTTGGCTCCGCCAATGGTATCAAATGTTCCACCCGCGTAGACCGTTGAGCCAAAGAAGGCTAATGCGTGAATTGTCCCGCTGACAGCCGGTGACCAGCCGGTTGCGGTGCCAGTGGAGGTGTTGTAAGCGGCTGCGGAATCGCCGCCTACGTAAATAGTGGAGCCGTTGATTGCCAGGGCGGACACGGGGTCGGTTACGGTTGGGTTCCAGCTGGTAACGGTTCCATTGGTTAAGTCCGTAGATGCCAGGTAGTAACGGATGGGGCTGTTGTTGATTAAGAAGAAATTGCCACCCATGTACATATTTGTTCCATCGGTTGCCATGGCGTATATATCACTATTTGTATTGGGGTCCCATGCGGTAATGCTTCCATCTGCAATGCTTACGGCAGCTGCATGGTTACGCGTCTGGCTATCCACGGTGGTAAATGTTCCACCCATGTACAGATTGTTCCCGTCTTTCACGAGAGCGAAGACCGTGTTATCCGCACTGGCATTGAAAGACGTGGCAGTTCCGCAGTTGTCTACTGCAGCAATGCGGCTATGTGCGCCGCCGCCGGCATTGGCGAATTCTCCGCCCATATAGACAGCTGATGGCGTGGTAACAAGAGCGTGGACAGGGGCATCCGGTGACGGGTTCCAGGACAACAGGTTTCCGGCACTGTCAAACGCAGCCGCATAATTTCTGGCCTGCGCCGCGCCGCCGCCAACCGGGCTGACCGATGTGAAGTTACCGCCTATATAGATAGTGCCTCCGCTCTGGGCAATGACGTAGACTGTTCCGTTCGGTACCCAGTTTCCGGCCATGGCGACAGCTGAACAAACGCTCGTGCCACCGCTGGAAGCTGAGTCGCCGGCTGCGATAGCAGCGGTCCCCAGTTCCCCAAGATGGGCCGGTACAATCCGTACGCGACTGTTTTCCGTGTACACCAGGTATCCCGAGTAGCTAGCATTTTTTTCCGCCTGATCGGTGGGCAGGTCGGCCATATAGGCGGGAATGAGTGCATCCAGGTTTACGCATGTACCGTCGCTGGTGACTTGGAAACGACAGACAGGTTTGGCATTGGCGGAGCCATCGGGAATGGCCGTACTGTTTAAGAGCGAATAATTGTCTACCAGGTGCTGATACATGGCGCTCTCAAGCTCTGTGGCGTTATGGTGACGCTGCGTGTCCTGCGCCGAAATAATATTCTTCCATGGGTTGACGGCTACTATTACTCCGACAGCCAGAAGAGCGATAATAGCCATGACAATGAGCAGTTCAATGAGTGTGAACGCACGTAGCTCATGTGGTCTGCCTGAGTTTTTTCTGTGTATATACGACAGAATTTTCTGCAGAAATTTCATAAAGCTAAAGTAGGCCAAAATCGACTGTCATACAAATTCCGGTATCAAATTTTATTGACGGTCTCATTAAATATGAGGTCTGTACCATTGAACGCAACTTTATTATATGTAAGTGTGTAATACATTCATTTGGCTTATTTGCATATGGCACCCGGCGCGGATTAGAGAGAATGCGTCAGTACTGATTCTATGCGTGTGTCTGGTACAAGCCATAGAACGGCTACCAGTATAAAGATGGCAACAGACATCCAGGGATTCAGGAATGCCAGTGCGATAGCCATGACATACAGCGCAATGGACAACCTGCCTTTCCGGTCTTTGCCTACCGCTTTTGCCAATGCGGAGCCTGGCTCCTGTTCGGCTATAATGGTAAGTTCCAACACATAGTACGCCACGGCTGCTCCAAGCAGTATGAAACCGTAGATGGCTACCGGCAGCGGTGCGAACGTATTTTCGGACATCCAGGTGGTGACAAGCGGCACCAGTGACAGCCAGAACAGCAGGTGCTGGTTCGCCCACAGGATTTTTCCGTTAATGTGATGCGTGGCCTGCAGCATATGGTGGTGATTGTTCCAGTAGATGGCGATGTACATAAAGCTGAGCACATACGCCAAAAACGTAGGCAGCAGCGGGCGCAGCGCATTCCAGTCGGTACCGTGCGGCGCCCGTAGTTCCAGCACCATAATGGTAATGAGGATGGCGATGACACCGTCACTAAAAGCTTCCAGGCGATTTTTTTGCATATATCAGCAGTATAGCAAAGTTATGAGAAGTGGAAATTATGCGAATGCCGATAGAAATAGCTGTATAAAACGTCATAAAGGGGCGATCCGGACAGACGACATTTCATACGCAATATTTTTGTAAGAAATGACCGTCTCAAACGACATATACACAGACCTCTACCTGATCTTTTTCTCTCATTTCTTTCCCTCATTTTTTTATGATCAATTTTATTATATGGCTTATTATCGGCGGTGTCATCGGCTGGCTGGCCAGCATGGTGATGAATACTGATGCCAGACAGGGCGTTCTCATGAATATCATTGTTGGTATCGTGGGTGCGTATCTGGGTGGTCTGCTTATTTCCCCACTGCTTGGGGCAAGCACTATCAACCAGAACAACTTCAGTCTGGCCGGTCTGGTTGTCTCCTTTATTGGAGCAGTCATTCTCCTGGGCATTGTAAACTTCTTCCGCAGAGGCACCGTCCGTTAATGTACGTTGTATTTGTTTGGGTCTTGTACCGAGCCCGGCCACGTGAGTGACCGGGCTTTTGGTATTTCTTCATCATTCATCGTTTCCAGATAATTGTCATATCCATCCTCTCTGTCCGTCATGGTACTGTCGGTTTTTCTTTGTCTGTTTCTATTTACTATTTTTATGGTCCGCCCTGCTTTTATCGCTTTTCTGGTTGTCACTCTTGTCGGTTGCATGGCCAACGCGCCTGTTGACACAGCGAATACCAGTATGTCGGCTAGTGGCATTGGCGTGCAGACATTGGCTGGCAGCGGAACGACTCCGAGCGGCAGTGGCGGGACAGTGGCCATAAAAACGGAGCAGGTGAATTACGGTGCCGCAAACGGGTACCTGGCCCTGCCGCAAACGGAAGGTACGCACCCTGCCGTTGTGCTCATTCATGAGTGGTGGGGTTTGAATGATAATATGCGCTGGTACGCCGAGCAGTTTGCCAAGCAGGGCTACGTGGCACTGGCGGTGGATTTGTATGGCGGACAATCAACCCAGGACCCGGCAAAGGCGCAGGAACTGGCTGGTGGCGTCCAGAAGAATATGACTGGTGCATTTATGAATTTGGAAAGTGCGGTGGCTTACCTTAAAACACGCCCGGAGGTGGACAGTTCCCGCATTGCATCTGTTGGCTGGTGTTTTGGCGGCGGCTGGAGCTACCAGATGGCCAAAAATAATATGGGCGTAAAAGCGACGGTTATGTACTACGGGCAGTTTTCCCCCAAAGATGATTTATCTATGATGAAGGCGCATATCATCGGTCATTTTGGTGAGAAAGATACGAGCATTCCGGTAGATGACGTAAAGACATTCCGGGCAAAGCTGCAGACATTGTCCGGTGAAAATCAGGTGTTTATTTACCCGAATGAAGGCCATGGTTTTGCCCGTGAACTGAACACGCCGGCTGCCAAACTAGCCTGGGAGAGAACGTTGAAATTCCTTAAAGAGCAGCTCTAAATGCTGAGTACAAAAGTTATGATATACTTGTATAAAATTTGTATGCAGGTGTGAATGGTTGAGCGTTATGCGTCAACTGGCTCTTAGTGCATCATTCGCTCTGTGAATGATGCCGTGAATAATAACGGCAAACGGTTGATACGCATCCAGTTGAATGATCTGCTCGAGTGATTGCCGGGGGTAATGTGCGGGATTTTTCAGTTTTTCATCCAACTCTTCGGATAAGTGCATGAGTTGAATAAGGCTTGTGTGAATGCCATCGTTTGCATCGCATATGAGCTGTCCAAAATATTCCAATGCCCGAACCCGCTTTCCAAAATGGCTGGCTTCTGTCCCGATGCTGTTTATGTCTAAAGACATGCGTGTAAGAGAATGAGTCAGAGACTTCTATTTATTCTACCCATAAAAGCAAACTTTTCAGGTAATCCACTTCCGGGTGAAACAGATTAATCGGGTGATCGAAAGCGTGGCGGTGGCGCTGCAGGATCCGTACGTTACGGTTGGCCTGGCGTGCGGCATGGAACACGATTGTCTGGAACAGTTCCGCGTCTACCTGGTACGAGCACGAACAGGTGAGCAGCAGGCCGCCCGGAGGCAGTGCCTGCAGTGCCATGCGATTTAAGTCCGTATACGCGCCTTTGGCCTGATCAATGTCGCTGGAGCGCTTGGCAAAAGCCGGCGGGTCCAGAATAATAAAATCGTAGGCGTTCGGCATGGGCTTCTGGCGCAGGAAATCAAAGACATCCTGGGCGTATGTATTGAATTGCTGTTCTGGAATAGCGTTGATACTCATGTGTTCCTTCGCGCGCTCCAGTGCGTCCGCATCGTAGTCCACGGCATCGGCATGTACCGCGCCGCCGGCCAATGCCGACAGCGAAAAGCCGCCGACGTAACTGCAGCAGTCAAGAACCGTGCGGCCGGGGGAGAGTTGCCGGACCAGTGACCGCATTTCGCGTTGATCCAGAAACAATCCTGTTTTCTGGCTGCCTTCCAGTTTTATTAAGTACTTGAGCCCGCGTTCCTTAATGGGAATAACGGCATCGCCTTCGCCGCGCAGCCAGCCTTCGCGTGGTTCCAGGCTTTCTTTCTTGCGGCTGGCGCCAATGGATTTTTCGTAGATGGCTTTGGGCTGTACCAGTTCCATGAGCGTATCGCCGATCCAGTCTTTGAGCCGTTCCATGCCGAGCGTGGTGATTTGTACCACCAGGATATCGGCGTACTGGTCCACAATGAGGCCGGGAATATTGTCGCCCTCGGCATTTATGAGGCGGAAACCGGTTGTATCTTCTCCGCTAAAGAACGATTGTCGCATTTCCACCGCGCGTTTTATGGCGCGACGCATACTTTGCAGCGGGTCGCCTTCTTCAAAGCTGATGACACGGCCGCAGATAAAGGCCCGGACATTGAGCGTCGCATAGCAGAGGAACTGTCCTTCGTGGCTGCGTACTTCCACAATGGAGCCGTTTTTTACGGCATTCAGCGGCGTGGCGATGGCATGCTGATAAATGGCATGGTGCCGGTTTTTAAGGTGCACGTCGCGGCCGGGCTTAAGAGTAATGGAAGGGTAGTCGGACATAAGGCGGGCAGAGTATCAGAGTGTTCGTTGATAGTCATTAGTTTGTATTTACAGGCTCATGGCAAAGAGCGCCATGTATTTTGCCGGGTTGCCGGAGAGAATATCACGCTGGTCGGCTATATTTTCGCGCTGTTCCACGAGCAGGATGGATGCGTGCGTTGCATCGTGAATGCGGGTGGCGGTATCGGACAGGCCGTCCCAGGGCGCCCAAAGGAAACCGCCGGTATGTGTAAGATAGTTGTTCATTTCTTCAAATGAATGACATTCATAGGTGTGATCCTGCAGGCGCAGCGTGGCTTCTCTAAACATATTGCCCTGTATTTCGGCAAGGAGAGAATCCAGAAACGAACTACTGCACGACTCCATGCGTATAGTCTGTGTTTCGCCGGTATCCCGACGAATAACAGCCAGAGTGTCTTGTTGCATGTTGTCTGCCGCTATCTCTATGCGGATAGGTACGCCCTTGCGTTCCCACTCGGCAGATTTTATTGCTTCCGTCACATTCTCACGGTTGTCGGTTGTTACGCGTAGTTGCGGCCACTTCTGGCGCAGTTCTACGCTTTTTTCCAGAATTTTATCGCGCATTACCGCATCCGAAGTCATGGGTACAATGACAATTTGCACGGGCGCGACGGCAGGCGGCAGGCGCAAGCCGTTGTCATCGGCATGAACCATAATCACGGCTCCTATCAGACGCATGGATGTGCTCCAGTTACTGAAAAACGGCTGCTCAGTCTGGCCTTCGGCATTCTGGAACCGAATGTCGTATGCCTGGGAAAAGCCGCGGCTAAGGAGGTGGCACGCGCTGAGCTGTATGGCTTTGCCGTTTCTGGACAGTGCTTCATTGGTATAGGAGGTATCGGCACCCTGCCTTGTAGTATGGGCCGGCTTACGGCCGCTTACGACCGGAATGGACAGAATTTCCTGCATAAAATCCTTGTAGAGAGACTGAACCAGATTGGCGGTATCGCTGGCTTCTTCTTCTGTGGTGTGAGCCGTAAGTCCTTCCTGAAACAGAAATTCAGTGTCGCGTAGAAAGGGGACGGGGCTTGTTTCCGGCCGGGTTTTGCCGGTCCATTGATTTATGCGGAGCGGTAAATCGCGGTATGTCCGGATCCATCCGGCGAAGCTGGTGCAGATGAGTGTCTCACCGGCAGATGCCTGGTGCAGCAGTTCGACGGTACCCGTGATGTTAGCGGTATCCGCGGCGTCGGGAAGATTTTTGGTACCGGCATTTTTCTGTTCGGCAAGAAGAGCCGGCATGATGGACGGGAAATACATATTCTTCACATCAAGTTCTTGTATGCGCCGGTCCAGGTCGCGTTGCATAAACTCCCAAATGGCATAGCCGTAGGGTTTTACACTATTGCAGCCGGTTATTTCCGTCGGTTCCGCCAGTTCCGTCCGTATAACCAGGTCGTTGTACCATGTAAGAAAGTCATCGGCGGGTGTTTGTTCTGGTGGCATGGGGAAACTGTAACCCGGCCGGGGTTACTTGTCATGTTTCCAGGGAAAAGCAGAGCTATGAGTTTTCAGTATTGATAATTTCTGAATCAGGCTCTGAATCAGGCGATGAGTGTTTTTGTAAGGTTGAAGCTTACGTTTTATAAGAGCTTCATGCCTACGTACGTGACGACGAGGCCGAAGATAATGCCGACTATTACTTCTTTTAAGGAGTGGCCAAGCCGCTCCGTAAAGTGCTGCCAGTTCTGCAGCCGGTTGAGCACTTTTGCCTGCTCGCCAATTGCGCGGCGGCTGGACATGGCGTCATACCACATGACGCACGCGAATACGAAGGCAATGGCGAATTCGGGTGATTCGGTACCGGTTTTGCGACCGATAACCATCAGCAGGCTGGTGACAAATGCCGAGTGCGTGCTTGGCATGCCGCCCGGGTGAAACAGTTTCGCATGCCAGTTACCACTTTTGACAGCTTCAAACAAAGCTTTGGTCAGTTCTGCAAGGATAAGAACTGCGAGGGGAATGAGGAAGATGTGCGTGCGGAGGAATTCCATTTATACTTTTTTGGAAGCGGTAACAGGAGTGTCCAATGTCTGAATAAGATATTCAACAGAAAGGAGTTCCTGTTTGTCTTTAAATGATGTGATATCAAATTTTAACTGAGTGCCCCGGTCATAATATTCCTGGGGACTGGTTGTCGTTTCCACTTTAATCCGGTCCAGACTTGCCTGTAAATCCGCTGCTTCCGCTTCGCCTTTCTTCGCGACTAAAGCGGTTGCCTCGCGTTCAACAGCATTACGGAATGCCAGACTGGCTGTATAACGGGCCATATCTGCGCCGTCCGCGAACCAATTTCCCTGATTATATTTTTCAATCTGTCCGTTCAGGCGGTTAAGGTCATGGGACAGTTCTGTAATCAATGTGGCTTTTGCTATTTTTTTTGCATCGGTGTCATTGAGAGCAATAAGCACATTCATTTGTACGACTTTTTCTTCCGTTTCCTGCTTCATAAAGGACTGCACAGCCTTGCGACGTTCCGGAGCATGTACGGGCAGCTTGGCGTACTCAGCATAGGTAAGAGTTTTCTTTACGCCGTTTAATTGAAATTCCACAGTTTCTTTTTCATTTCCTTTGGCTCGTTCGGCCAGTCGTGCTGTGGCTTCCGCTTCACGGAAAATATCCGGCTGGAACGTGTCATAACGGCTGAATGTAATGTTACCGATATAGGCGAGGGCTGTTTGTACGAAAGTGGACTTACGTGCGTCGTAAGCTGGCTGGAGTTCCCCGGGCCTTCCCTGGTCCAGTTTTTCAAAATGTTTTTGGATAAGAGCACGGCAAATTTCGTTGCGCGTATGTGTATTGCCATCCGCGACAGTGTCATAGGCTTTCTGGCTGTCATCTATAACACGGGCGGCAATAATTTCATCACCATGATTATGGGAGCCCGGCTTGAATTCCTCCAGCTTCGCAAACAGTTGTGATTCCGGCATTTTTGCCCAGTCATTGGCATTCATGCTCCATTTTTCCCGTGAGTATTCCATTTCCTTCATGGCCCAAGCCGTTCCGCCGATAACAAGCCCGACCGGAAGCATGGCGACCATCACGCTGCCACCACCACCACCACCTGTAAAAATAGCGTAGCCCGTTGCGCCCAGTCCCACGGCACCACTTGCAGCTTCTGCCGCATGCATTTTGTTCATTTCAGCATATAGTTCTTTCAATTCAGGGTTATTTGTATCCTGAATGCGCTGGGTATTGGCTTTCCATTCCACGATAGCCATGGCGATACCGAATGCATCGGCACCGGCACTGAGTGTTGTTCCGGCAACACGCAGGCCGCTGGCAATTTTGGCAGCACGCAGTATTGCTTTTTCTGCATCAGCGCCTTTTGCCATAGCTCTCAGTAATGAAGCGCGGGCAATAGTGCTTTTCATGATTTTTTCCACCAATGCAGGGTCGGTACCCTTAAGCATGTCTGCTACTTCATCGGCATTTTTGCCCAGTCTGGCAGCTGCCTCCAGGAATTTTTCGCTGGCTTCGCCACTAGGCTTTAACTTTGCCGCTTCTGTCGCCATGTCGGCAGCGGTTGTACCGGTTTTCGCTGCATTTCCCGCTGTATCAGCAGCGTCAGCGGCCTTTGCTCCTGTCTTTGCCGCATCCGCAGCATCGTCGGCTACACCGGCTGCTTTGGCTGCGTCATCAGCTGAGCTTGCCGCCTTTGCAGCATCATCCGCGGCTCCCGCTGCGTTTCCGGCATTTCCTGCTGCGCTTGCACTTTCAGAAGCGGTTTCCGTAGTATTTGGTATTAATTTTACAAATTCCTCTGCAAAGGATTTTTTATCTCGCATTCCCTTTGCTGTATTAATAATCTTTTTCACATAATCCGGGGCATTATCTGGAATATCTTTCACGGCAGCGAATGCATCATGAAGTTTATCTGATAATTTCGTAATTTGATTTTCGAGTGTGAGTAATTCACTCTTGGAAAATCCCATTTGCCTTATGAGTTCATCGGGGCGCATTTTCATTTGCTCCAATGTGTTTCTAAGGACTATGAGTTTTTCTGTGGCTTCTACCAGTTCATCGGCATTGCCGATTTTTACCAGCGTCATTGCCTGACGCATTTGCCTTGCACGTGAACCAATAATCGGCCATCCGCCTAGTTTATTGATAAAGACGGATTTCCCATCGCCTGAAAGGATGCCAAGTGTTTTTACACCGTCTATAAGCAGCATAATGGGCCAGCCAGCTGTTTTTCCGACAATACGTAGCACACTGCCTTTCATTCCATGGGAGAGAAGACCGGGGCTTCCGCGTAACAGAATACTCAGTGCAGCACTGTCCAGAACATATAAAACGCCGGCAGCACCATATACTTTTAATAAACTGCGTCCTTTGTATTCCTCGCCAAGAATATTTGCTTTGGCATAATTTAAAAGATCACCGGCAATTTCCAGATGTTTACCGCCATACACCATAAAGGTTTTTCCTCCTTCTGTTATCACTCCTCCGCCGTGTTGGAGCAATTGTTCGAACGCTCCGCCTACATCGCCATCTGCAATACGTTCCCCAAAATTCCAGCCAGCTTTTACTGCCTCACTTACGGTATTGACGGCAGGCTTTGCTATATCGGCACTTGTTTTAATAGCTTCTGTACCTGCTTCAGCTGCACCGCTTGCAAGTGGTTTAACTGCCGCAATTCCCGTACCTGCTGCCGATGCAGCATCAGCCACTTGTTGCTTTAGATCGTCCAGGCTTTTAATAGAGCCTTTTACATATTTATTATAGACATAATATAATCCATAGCTGCCTGCAGCCAGGAGTCCCACCCCTGGAATCCACGGCAGCCATTTCTTCCAGCCGGTTTCTTTTGGCTGATCTTTGACTCCCTCCTCTTTACCGCCGAACATCCATTTGAGTGCTTTGTATCCCAAATACAATCCACCGACGGTCGCAGTGGCAACCACGGCTTTTTTCTGCCAAGACCAGCTGTTTATATCTTCCACTATTTCTGATCCTTTTGTTTTGGTCTTTTCCCACAGCGTTGGTTCGGGCTTGAGGGCAACTGGTGCATTGGGTATACCGGATGTTTTTATGAGTTTCTCTCTATCTTCGTGAGCTTTGCGTAAATTATCTGCTGTCTGCTTTGTAACAAAACGCTCTTCCAAGTGCTGAAGATTTTTCTGAATAGCTACACGCTCAGCGGCGCTTATTTTGTCCAAATCCACACTGCTTCGTAGAGATTTTACTTCTTCAGATCTTTTGCTTTCCTCAATTTCCAAAACAAGGTTTTCCAGAAAAACAGGCGTGTTATCAGCTGCATGCTCTTTTAATTGTTCGGCAATACTTTTGGATACTTCCGGTACCACTTCAGGGCTTTTTGCCGGCTTGCCGTAGATAAGTCTGTGTTCGCGCATAAAAAGGGAATTAGGCGGCTTTGGAAAATGCTTTTTTTGCACTCAGATAAATTGCCCGCAGAGTTTTAAGAATCACCTCCACTGTTTTGCCCGCCAATGGGGGAATAAAGTCCGCAACATCGCTTAGTACCTGGGCCGTGCCATGAGTGAGTGCCAAAATGGCCTTGCGCGTTCCGCTGCGCTTATAAGACAGTCGTTCATACACACCTTCCTGCTCCAGAATAGTCATAATTTCCGCTTTCTGTTCGTCGGTAAAACCGGAAAACATTCTGATTAATTCCAAGTTCAGTGTTTCCTGTAGTTCTGAATTCTTTTCACGTACAGCAATGTCCATTTGCCTGGAAAGAGTCCAGAATTTCTGCAAAAATTCAGGTGTTTTTTCTGTACCAGAATCGGCCGAAACGGAAAGTGTAGCATCCATAATTACACGGCATGACGTAACGTTAATCCAAATGCAGAACTTTTGGTTTCTATTGTCTGTAAATCCTTCCGCTGGTCCGGTGTAAGCCAGCGCTTGTACAGCGATGCGCGGTATTCCAGATTTTTCAATTTTTTATTCAGCGTTTCCATATCATCAATTTTCCCGTCTGCTTCTGCCTTATTGAATGCGGCTTCCAGTTTGTCGATTTCCTGTTTTAAAAGATTATACATAACCACGTGATCATGTTGGGATGGAGCCAGAGAAAGAGATTTATTTTTCATTATATATTAACCAATATGAATAATGCGTCCGTTTTTCATGGTCTGTGAAAATTTCTCATGGTTCATTAATTTTTCCATTACTTTTTTAATATCACTTTCTTCCAGAGTGACCTCCTCATGACTAGCGGCATTGCCAATATCCATAACAATCGTATTACCCTGCTTTTTTGCCGTGCGGATAGTAAGATTCCATCTGCCTTTCCCCATTCCATCTGTAATTTCCAAGGCAATAGATTTCAATTCTCTTTTGCTCTTACTGTCGATTACAATGCCTCCTTGTACAAAGTTTATTTTTCCATCGCCAATGTTTATTGGCTCTGTTCTTCCTACCAGTTCACCGTCTGGAAAACTGGCAATAGCTCCCGGAATAATACTTGGGGCAACAATAGGATTGATTGCCGGTGCCGTAGAAGAAGTAAGAGGAAATTTCTTTGCGTACTCACTGGCCCGTAGTTTTACATCCTCCATAGTCGTCATGTCCGCTGGCCGCTTTAATGCCGGTCTTAGCCGTTTTTCCATTATTTCCTCCAGCGTTTCTTCGTTATAGGAGGCATCGAGCGTGCGTCCTTCCTTTTTGGCATTTTCACGCAGCTGGGTTTTATTGAATTCAATATTCTGGTACGTCAGCATGATCTCCTGGCAAATATTCTTGTCATGATCTTTGGCTGGGTTTCTCTGGAATTTTAACTCCTTGTCTGCTTCCATTATTTTATAGACTTCATGCAGCTTGGCGCCCGGTGTTTCTGCCAAAAGTGAGAGTTTGGCTGCCCACTCGCCAAAACCCATAAAGGTTAATGCTGTGGCAATTCCTTTAATGGAAGATGCACTCATGGAATTTATCCAGTCCTGGACTTTTTCAGAGACTTCTCCGAATTTCTCTATTGCAGTACTGAAAAAATCGGTCGCTCCTTTTTGCACTGTGTTTCCAGCCTTTTGAGTTAAATTTAAAACATTTGCATATTGCCCTTTGAAGCCTTCTTGAAATACGGCAATTCTTTGTGCAGCTTCCTGAAGCGCAGGATTTTCTTGTACACTTGTATGCAGCGCCTCAATTGTTTGATGCAGTTGTTGAATTTGCTCAGCTGTTCCTTTTGTTACACTTTCTTTTGCCGCAACAAGTGCCGGCATAATTTCATTATTTATTAAATTTTTTGCGGGTTCAATTGTGCCTTCTTTTACGGCTTTAGTTACTCTTGCTTGCAGCTCTTGCAATGTTTGTATGGCAACCTGTGGCGTGTTAGGCGCACTTGGCCCGGTAGATGGAGCATTAATTCCCATAAAGTTTTTTGTGTAGGTTTCTCAAAATTATAGCAGAAAACACTGTTTTTCTCAAGGTATGGGTTATAAACAGAGTTTTGGCGTCTAAACGTCTACTATGTGCTATGATTCTAACCCTCTTCTCCCTCCCGGTTATGAATGTTCAGCATTTTGAAAAAGGTATGGATTATACTGCTGATGAATTCCTCATTATGGCCCGTAAAATAGGTAAAATGGCTACGTACTGTAAGAAACTCACGGATCCCTCGTCTTTTATCCGGGTGGAAGCTGAACGCAGGTCTACCAAAAAGGAGCGTGACCAGGTAAAGGTGATGGTGACGGTGGAATTGCCGAAAAAGACCCTCCGCGCCGAATCCCGTCGTCCAACCGCGCTCGATGCCATCGACCGTTGCATGGAGAAGCTGGAACCGCAGATTAAGCGCTATAAAGAGAAGATGTCCGACGACAACCGAATCGGAAACGGAAGAAAAGGATTCGCGTTCGGACGGAAAAGCAGGCCGTTTGCCATTACAACGGTCACCGATCGTGCTTCATGACATACTTTCTCTCACTTCTTGCCATTTTGGTCGCGCTGCCCTGCACTCCTCTTGCCTATGCGGCAACGGGGGACACGCTGCCGGTACCGCCTGTACAAGCGGTCATAGAAAGTCCAACGGACATTGCCGTCGGGCGCACAATGATTTTGACGGCATCGCGTAGTATAGTGCCAGCCGGTTTTACTGGAAAAACAGAGTATGAATGGCATGTGGCTGACCAGACGGCGCCTATTAGCAATGTGGTGGATGCGGTATACACGCCGGAAAAGCCGGGCCGCATTATGTTTACGTTAACGGTTCGCCTTGTGACAAATGACGCTATTATTTCCCAGTCTACCGTCACAAAGGAAGTAGTTGCCTACAGGCGCAAGCTGGTACTGGTGACAGATCCCACTGTCTCCGCGCAGATGACCGGTTTTCAGCGCGATGCCGCCGAACAGGCCGGGACATATCTGCAGATTTTACGGCTGCCGGACCCTGTTCTTATGCAGCAGAATTATGAACGGACTGTGGCGTTTTTCTCGCAAAATTCCGCATCGCTCACCGATGCCAATGCCGTCATTCTATGGATGGATGGCGTGACGGGTTTGCAGGCCTACATGCAGGCGGCGCGCGCCAATGCGGACTGGATGGCGGCGGTACGGAAGCAGAGCATTCTGGTGGTGTCTTCTACAAATCTGCATACGCTTGCCCGGGCTGCCAACGGTCCGTTTTCGGTGCTCCGGCCGCAGCGCATTGTTCTCATTCGTCCGGAGGCGCTGCAGCCGTTGCTTCTGGCGCCAAGCATTACCGACTTCCTGGTTATTTCCCGCGAGCGCGGCTTGGACTACCTGGTACTGGATACCACTACCGTGGGTGTTCGTCCGTGGAATCTGCTTTCGTGGCTGGTGAATTACATGCTGGTGCAGGGCGTATCGTCGCAGACTATTGTGCTGCTGCTCATGCTGTCTGTCATCGCCACTATTCTGGCGTTTCTTAAGCAGGTGATCGGCGTGATTACGTTCGGCCTGTTTGCGCCGTCTATTATTGCGCTCAGCATGTTGGCGCTCGGCTGGTGGGTGGGGCTGCTCTTTCTTGTATTTATTATTACAACCGGTTACCTCACACGCGCGGCCATGCAGCGCTGGCATCTGCTGTATATTCCCAAGGTGGCCATTATTCTCTCGGTGGTCAGTATTACGCTGCTTCTGCTCCTTGGCATAGGCGCGGCATTCGGCATTGTGCTGTCGCGCGACAGCGTGTTTATTCTGCTGATCCTCTCCACTCTTGGTGAAAGTTTCCTGACAGCCAAGACCGAGCAAGGCTTAAAAGGCGCTATTTTAAGCGTATCGCAGACCATCGGTTCCGCTCTGCTCTGCGTTATTATCGTCCAGTGGCCGGCCTTTCAGGCACTCATTCTGGCGTACCCCGAACTTATTCTACTTACCTTGCCGGTGAACTTCTTTCTGGGCCGTTGGACAGGGTTGCGGCTGGTGGAATATTTCCGGTTCCAGGAAGTGTTTAGACACCTGTATGAAGAATAGGGTTGGGGTTGGGGTTGGGGTTACTTAGCTTAATGCATACTATGGAATCATTTACGAATCTTGCGGCCTGGAAGGAAGGTATGAAACTTGTAAAAGAGGTCTATCGTTTGACAGGTAAATTTCCCAAAGAAGAGGTATACGGATTAACATCGCAAATGAGACGGTCATCCTCCAGTGTATTGGCTAATTTTGCTGAAGGGTTCAGTCGTACATCGACTCCGGACAAGGCATATAAATATACAATTGCCAGAGGTGAATGTTCGGAGACAAAAGCTTTCTTGCTCATTGCTATTGAGCTTGGATTTCTTGAGCCTGAAGAGGCCAAAGTGCCTATTGAACTCACTGATCATGTTGGACGTTTGTTGAGTGGCTTGATCAGTCGATATACAGCTTCCCAACCCCAACCCTAACCCCAACCCTTCGTGCGTTTTCCCTTCTTCTCCAACCACGGCATTCTGGGTCTTAATGCGCGCAACTTGCTCTACATTCGCCCGCATAACCCGCGGAAAGCGGTGGCATTTGCCGATGACAAATTGAAGACGAAAGCGTTTTTGTCGGCGCGCGGTATTCCGGTGGCGAAAATTTATGCCCGTATAGATAACCGTGAGCAATTGCGATCATTCGATTTTAGTGCATTGCCGGATGAATGCGTGCTCAAGCCCAATAACGGATTCGGCGGCGAGGGAATTATTCTGCTTAAAGGCCGCAAGAAGGGGCTGTTTTTGGATAACGGCAAAGAGCCTATTTCCACCAAGCGTCTTATAGAACATATTGAAGATATTCTGGATGGGAAGTTCTCGGTAAACGGCCGTGCGGACACGGCATTTTTTGAGCGGATTTTAAAGCCACATGAAGGCTTTGCTCCGTTTCGTCCGGCTGGTCTGCCGGACATTCGTATTATTGTCTTCAATCTGGTCCCGGTTATGGCCATGCTCCGGGTGCCGACTGCGGAGAGCAATGGTAAGGCGAATGTTCATCAGGGGGGCATTGGTATTGGTATCGATATTGCCAAAGGTGTTACCACTCATGCCACTCAGTACAACCGTGTCATCCGCGAATTACCGCATGGTATGCCGCCATCCGGCATTACGCTGCCGTTTTGGGAAGACCTGCTGCTCATTGCCTCGCGCATTCAGTACACTACCAATATTGGTTACCTGGCAGTGGATTTAACGATTGATGAAGAGCAGGGGCCGGTGCTGCTGGAGGTAAATGCCCGCGCCGGGCTTATGGTACAGGTAGCCAACCTGGCGCCGTTGCGTACGCGGCTCAATCGCGTGGAAGGATTGACGGTCACGTCACCGGAAAAAGGCGTGCGTCTGGCCCAGGATTTGTTCGGCCAGAAGGTGCAACGAACAGTGTACAGCGAGACGCGTCCGCAGCTGGGTACGCGTGAAACACTGCTTGTTCATGGCAGCAAAGAAAGCGTGGAAGTCTCTGCTTTGCTGGCTCCCGGCATGTTGGAACGGACGGTCTTTGCGCCGGATCTCATTGCCGAGTTGCGCGAGCTGGGTGGCGTGGAACAGGACGGCGTGGAGTCTATGTACCGTGTCAAATTTACGCTGGGCGGCAAGCGTTTGCAGACAGTCGTGTACGAAGAAGTTCCACCGTTGCCGGGCGTTCGTGCCGTTATCGGTCGCCGGGATTTAACCGGTTTTCTTATTGATCCGTCCAAAAAAGAGATTGTGCCTGTTGTTTTGCGGCGTAAATTGGATGTCCGGGCAGCCGACCGTCTCATTGGCCAGATGGACAGAGAGCTGATGATCCTCCGGCACGTAAAACCGCTGAATCTGCGCGAGGAGCGCAGGCGCATTGCCGAGGACCCGTTGTATAATCCACTTTTTCTGTATGCCGAATCGTCGGCCAACCTGGATGACAGTACCAAAAAACTGGAAGCCATCAGCCTGGATGATTCGCCCATGGGAACACTGCTCCAGAAGAAGCGGCGTGAGCTTTTCCTGCGGATGGAACTCATTCGTGCCCGCGGTGATGCCGAGCGCTTTACGCGCGCGTCCATTGCACTCTTTGGCGAGCCGGGTGAAGCGCTCACACGTGTTGCAGGCGAGCATTTCTTCGGCCGCACAGCGTGTGATATACCGCCACCGGCTTCGGCCTGGATGACGGCGGAGGAAACGGTTCCGCTGTTTGAACAGAGCTTGAAAGCCTATGGCCTGCACGACTGGCAGATCAGCGTGCGTGATACGCTGGTTGCCGATTGCACCGTTGGCTGGAAGCGGTTATACCTGCGCAGCGGCGCCCGCTTCGCGCCGGATCATGTATCGTCACTGGTCGCCCATGAAGTGGAAACGCATATTCTGACTCTCGAGAATGGCAACCATCAGCCGTATGATTTATTCCGGCGCGGTTTTGCCGGCTATCTGGATACGCAGGAGGGGCTGGCGGTCTTTAACCAGAATCGTGTCCTTTCGCCGTATCATGAAAAACGTATCGGGCCGGCGCGCAGCGTCCTTGCGGTTGTCTATAGTCTGCATCATTCATTTGCCCGGACCCGCGCATACCTTACGGATACATTGGATTACACGCCGGAAAAGGCCATTACCAAAGCCATTGAGCTCAAGCGCGGCCTGAGTGACACGTCTGTGCCGGGCAGCTTTACCAAGGGCATTGTGTATTTCCGCGGGCTGCGCGCCATTGAGCGGTTTGTGGAGGGCGGGGGAGACATACGGCGCCTGTATGTGGGCAAGGTGGCGCTGGAGGATATTGATCTGGCCGAACAGATTCCAGACTTAAAACCGCCGCTGTTTTTGCCGTCTTTCATGCGATTAGCGGCTGCCGATCAGGTTGTTCGTACCGGCTCCAAAAAACAAAAAGATGATGAAGACCATGATGCGCATGAATGATCATGAGTAACAAAGTGCACGTTATAATCAGCTGCATTGTCAGCGGCACGGCGAGACATATGAGCATGGCGCTTCGCTTACTTGTGAGATAGGTGGAAGCAGGCCTATCCAGCGCAGACGGGTGCACCGGTTTGCCTTAATTTCACACACAGCGAAAAAGTTCACGCAACATTTCCTTTGTTCCGCGTTATTACTCAGCTTCTTTTGGCTCGCTTCCTGCGGCAGGAGCGCCTTCGGCAGGAACAGCGGCGGCATCAGCCACTACTTCCGGCTCCACCTCCTCTGCGCGGGCTTCCTGAACGGTTGCCAGCACTGCTTCGGCATCGTCCGTTACTTCCACGCCCTTCGGCAGCTTGATATCGCTTACATAGACGCTGGTGTGCAATTCCGTAAGGGTACTAATATCCACCACCAGTTCATGCGGCAGGTTGGCAGGCAGACACCTCACCGTTACTTCTTCCTGGGAGGCAATGAAAATACCACCAAGATCCTTGACGGCAGGCGCTTCGCCTTCAAACCGGACAGGAACAGTAGTCTCAATCTCCTCTTTCATGTTTACGGCGTAGAAATCGGCATGCATGGCATGGCTGCTGACCGGGTGGAAACTGATTGCCTTAAAGAGAACGGGGATTTTCTGTCCGTCCATCTGCAATTCTACCAGTGTGCTTTCGCCGGCCTTGGCAAATGTCTTGTGTAACAGCTTCATTTCGCACTGGATAGGCGTGTTTGTAACACTATTACCGTATACAACACACGGAATATGCCCTGCCTTGCGGAGCTGCTTGGGACTCTTGGATGTGTCCCGGGCCGTTACTGTTAAAGGAATAATGTCCATGACGGGTGCAAAGGGTAAGGGAGGAACGAATACAGGTCAAGAGGTTAATAGATACAAAATATAGCCACTAGATTCGTTTATGGTTAGTTCGTTGGTTTGTTTATGGTTAATGGTTCTGTAAAACTTTCTAAACGATAAACGAACAAACTATTAACGAACAAACGAACGTCGCCATTTCCAAAAATATCTGGCCGCGCTTTTTAGGTGCTCCCTCACGGTCCATTTGGTAAAAATAGTTACAAAACCACCCTGGCTCAGGCGTAATTTACGGTCCGTTGCCTGGACATGAGGAAAGTATACAACGCGTTTTCCTGTCTGCCAGATTCGGCGGCAAAGGTCGGCATCTTCAAAGAAGAGGAAAAAGCGTTCATCAAATCCCTGTAATTCTTTAAAGAGTGTCCGTCGCATAAGAAAGCAGGCACCCACCACCCAGTCCACATCACGGGTTTTGGTGGGGTCTTCTTTGGAATGCAGATAGCGTTCCACGGAATCCCGGAAGAAGTGGCGCAGCAGTGTCCGCTTGATGAAGACGCCCCACACCGTAGGGAAACTGCGGGCGGACTCGCGGATGGAGCCGTCTTCATGCACCAGCTTTGGCGCAAGAATTCCTATGGTTTCATCAGCCTCCATGGCATGGATCATTTTTTCCAGACCGTCCGGTTCCAGTTTGTTATCGGGATTGATGATCAAAAGATATTTTCCTGTCGCGTAGTTTTCACCCTTATTATTGCCGGCGCCGTAGCCGGTATTCAGGGGTTTTTCGATCATTCGCACCTTCGGTTCCTGCGAGAATGTATTTCTGATAATGCCGATGGAATCATCATCTGAATAATTATCAATAATTAGCACTTCCAGCTGATCCGCAATTGTTTGAGCCAGCAACGCCCGCACGCAGCCGACCGTCTCGCGCGGCGAGCGATAGTTGAGGACGAGGGCGGAGGCGATGTAAGGGTGCAAGGGGGACAAGAGGTACAAGGGAAGCAGGGGATTTAGAGGATGGATGGACGAGGGCAGGATAGAAGAGAGAAAGAAGAGGAAGCAAGGGGGACAAGAGGTACAAGGGAAGCAGGGGATTTAAGAGATTTGCATTATTGATGATCGTAATTTGTGAAGTAAGTAGCCTACCCTATGAATAAGATTAATAAGAGAATCTTTGTTATCAGCTGTTATATATTCGAGGTCTGAAGCTAGTCTGCATTGATAATGGAGTTCTTCCAGTGAGCCAATGGCGATTATAACATAATGAGCCTTTTCTTTTTTGGATTGCCTGCCGTTTCCTTCCGCCAGATTCATGGGAATGCTATAGCTCGCTCTTCTCATCTGACTGATCAGCCCAAACCGTTCATCGGATGGGAATTTCTTTGTGCTGCTATAAATTTGTAAACAAAGTTCATGTGCCAGTTGCCAGACTATCAATTTTTCATACGGTCGTTGTCTCATGGCTCCATACTAAGTTTATTTTTTGTATTCTCGATTGGAAATAAATAAAATGTTCTATTGGCGTTCTTTATATGTCTTCTGTTTAACAAAAAATACGTTCCATGGCATCGTGGAACGTATTTTTAAATCTTTTGTTTCCCCTGTACCCCCTGCTTCCCTTGAATCTCCTGATTCCTACATAAAGAGTGCCGCCAACGCCAAGGTCAGCGTACTGAACAATTTAATGAGCACATGCAAACTTGGTCCTGCCGTATCTTTGAATGGATCGCCAACGGTGTCTCCGGTAACAGCTGCCTGGTGCGCAGGGGATTTCTTGCCGCCGTGGTAGCCTGTTTCAATCAGCTTTTTGGCATTGTCCCACGCGCCGCCGGAGTTGTTGAGGAAGGCAGCGAGCAATACGCCGGCAATGGTGCCGACCATCAGCAAACCGGCAACGGCTTCGGCTCCCAGAATAGTTCCGACAAGAATAGGCGCGGCAACGGCCACAATGCCCGGTAGAATCATTTCGTGGAGCGCGGACTTGGTGGCAATGTCCACGGCTGCGGCGTAATCAGGCTGGTCTGTGCCATCCATAATGCCTGTCTTCTCGCGGAACTGGCGGCGGACTTCCTCCACAATGACACCGGCGGCTTTGCCAACGGCGCGGATAGTAAGCGAGGTGAAAAAGAATACTACCATGGCGCCAAAGAATGCGCCGACGAAGACCGGAATGGATGCCAGGTTTACCACCGTTAAATGTACTTCTTTTAAGTACGCGGAGAAGAGCAGGAAGGCGGCCAATGCGGCTGAGCCGACAGCATAACCTTTGGTGAGTGCCTTGGTGGTGTTGCCTGTGGCATCCAGCTCATCCGTTACCGTGCGCAGTTCCTCCGGTGCGCCGGACATTTCCACAATGCCACCGGCGTTATCCGTAATAGGCCCGAACATATCCATGGCCAGGATGTAGCCAACCGTAGAAAGCATTCCCATAGTGGCAACAGCGGTTCCAAAGAGTCCGCCGTTTTCCAAACCTGTTTGTGTGCCCAGCCAGTTGGATAAGTAAAGTGCGACACAAATAGTAAGGACGGTAAGCCCGGTTGATTCCATACCAACGGCAACGCCGGCAATAACGTTTGTTCCGTGTCCCGTGGTGGATGCATCCGCAATACTTTTGACGGGGCGGAACTGCTTGCCGGTGTAGTAATCGGTTAAGTAGACGAACGCAACCGAGGTGGCGATGCCGACGAGACCGGCGCGGAAGAACCAATATGAATCAATGGGTTTAACGTTCATGTATCCAGCTGGAAATGAAACATTAGGAACCAATAAATATTTAGTAGCAAAATATAAAACAATCACCATCAGAAGTGTCGTCACCCAGTAGCCGTTTTGCATAGATCGCATGGGTGTCTTGCCCGGCTTGGCTTTGACAAAGTACACACCAATGATGGTGGCAAAGAGTCCGGCGGTGGCGAGTGCCAGTGGGAAGAGCACGCCGTTAATACCGAAGGTCGGGAATAAGACAGCCCCCAGAATCATGGCGCCGATGTTTTCGGCGGAGATGGATTCAAACAAATCCGCACCGCGGCCGGCGCAGTCGCCTACGTTATCACCAACTAAATCCGCAATAACGGCCGGGTTACGTGGATCATCTTCCGGAATACCGGCTTCTATCTTCCCTACAAGATCAGCACCAACATCCGCTGCTTTGGTGTAAATTCCACCACCTAGTTGGGCAAACAGTGCCACGAACGATGCGCCGAATCCGTAACCGACGATGAGTTCTGGAATTTGCTCCGGCGGGACACCAAGTCCGTAGACGTAGAATAAGTACATGCCGGAGACACCCAGGATAGAGAGCGATGTAATGACCAGAGCCGAAACAGTTCCGGCGCGCAGCGACATTTTAAGTGCGGCATCCATTCCGTTTTTGGCGACGGCGGCTGTTTTTAAATTCGCTTTTGTCGCGACGACCATCGAAACAACGCCGGAGAGACCGGAAAGGAAAGCGCCGAGGAGAAAGGCGAGACCGACTTCGAGACCTTTTATCCAACTATCCATCGGATTTAACGGAATACACTTAAATTGCCCTTCGAAGTCACCCATGTCTAAACGACATCTAGAGTGAATCAGTCCGGGTAATCCATAAGCTAATATTATTCCAATTCCCACAATCAGAGATAAAATGGTAATGGTTCTATATTGGCGCTTCATAAATGCACGGGCGCCGGTAGAAATGGCGGCGGCTACCTTTTGCATTTCGGGTGTGCCGTTGGGCGCGCGTTTTACTTCGGCCCAGAAGACCAGACTGTAGAGCAGCCCGACAATGGATAAAACCGGAATGAGAAATTCAAGCGTTGTGGTATCCATAGATCGGGGGAAGAATAGAAAAGAAGAGACTTTGAAGAAAATCAGGTATGCCGGTAAGGGTAGTGGGGCGATAGTAAAAGTCAATTGCGTAGATGGTGAGTCCTGAGTGTTGAGTTTTGAATCTTGAGTACATCCGGATGAAACTGCATCAAAAATCAAAACTCAAAACTCAAGATTCATGTACAGTTTGTCCATATGGCCGACCGTTCCAGCCTTCAACCATCAACCCTGGAGCTGCTCCGTAAGCGCGTAAAAACCGCACCCGATGGGCCGGGCGTGTACCGCTGGCTCAATAAAGACGGGACGATATTGTACGTGGGAAAGGCCAAGAATCTGCGAAAGCGTCTGGCGTCGTATGTGGCGCCGGCTAAAGGAAATGTCGGTCCATGGAAGCAGAGTTTCCTGCTGCAGATTGCGGATTTTGATGTGACGGTGACAAATACAGAGTTGGAGGCGCTGATACTGGAGACGAATCTGATTAAGGAATTGAAGCCGAAGTATAACGTGCTCATGAAGGACGATAAAAATTATGTTTATATCCGCATTAGTAAAGATACATTCCCGCGCATAGATGTTGTCCGGAAAATATTCCACGACGGCGCCAAGTATTTCGGACCCAAAACCACGGCCGAAGAGGCGCGGCAGGTGTTGACCATGTTGCGCAAAATATATCCGTTTCGGACGTGTAAGATGGAGATTGAGGTAGTTACAAGGGGTACAGGGGAAGCAGGTGGTACAGGGGATTCAGACGATGAACCCCGTAGAGACGACTTACCAAGGCGTCTTAACGACAATCAAAACGAAAACCCGCCATTGGAAACGCAAGGCCCCGAATCCATCATTGTCAAAGATCCCGGCGTTCAGTATGAAAAACCCGAGACGGCCACATCCGTGGAAGGAGGGAATACGC
>JAQBQQ010000028.1 GCA_028286915.1 Candidatus Peribacteria bacterium
CTTGCGTTCCTCTTCCAGGATTTTCTGCAGTTCATCGATCTGAAACTGGCTCAATTTTGGTATAGCCTGCACAATACGCCATTTTTCATCGCGGGTAAGCGAGATACTGCCACGCAATAACGTGAGAAACTTGATTTCGTCAAAGGCCGTCTCCGGGTGCGTGGGTATGACAATATTCGTATTGTTTAAACCGGCTGCAATGCTGCCAAAGCGGTAATTGCCGATTTCGCCAAGAATGCGGATGTCTTCATCGTCGTAGCCCATTTCCTTGGTGGCAACCGTGCCAACCGGAGGCGGTGGCGGGCCGGAATCCTGTGGCGGAACGGAATCGTCATCGCCCTGCTGTCCACCGCCAGCTGCGGAAGAGCCGCCGCTTGCGGGAGCGGCTGGTGGCGTGGCGAATACCTGTGTCGGGTCCAGGCCGCCGGCCGGTACCGGGTCACCCGGGCGCGGTGGCGGAGGCGGGGTTGGCTGGGAGTCGGTTGGTGGAGTTGGATCTGCCATAACAGAATAATTGGGAATTTCTAGACAATTCTATCATACCGAGTTGCAATAAAAAGAGCATTATTCATTGGTTTGAATATTTCCTTGTTTTGTAAAAAGGCTGCCTCGAACGAATCGAGGCAGCCTGTCTTGTTGAAGATCTTCAGATCTTCGTTTCCGTGACGACGATTGTCACAGTGTTCCCGCCGGAGCTGGCATTTTCCAGGATGCTCTTGATCTGTCCCAGAACGTCTTCGGGGTTGGCCGTCATCTCCGCAGAAAACGTGTGCATGGTTTCGCCCGGCCGGATGCCAAGCATATTAAGCACTTCCGTTCGCACGCTTGCGAGAGACAGGCCCAGTGTTGTCAGCACTTTGGCAGCTGTTCCATCTTCTCGTAGAAGTCCCAGGAGGAGATGTTCGGTCCCAATGTAGTCGTGTTTCAACTTCCCGGCTTCTTCGCGACTGTAGTCGATAGCCTTGTCGATGGGAGAATCTTGGGATTGTCCCATGGTACTGGGACCGATCCAAGGCAACTTCTTAATTTCGGTACGAAGTTTTGTAAGGTCGATGTCCAAATTCTTCAGGGCATTGGCTGCGACTCCGCTGCCTTCCTTGGCCAGGCCCAGCAAGAGGTGCTCGGTGCCAAAGTGCTCGGTCCCAAGCTCACGATTGAGTCGCCGGGCTTCATACAGTGCCAGTTGCATCACTTTGCGGGCGCGGCTGGTGAATTTGGTGAATCGCTCGTACATCGAAGTTCCCTCCGAAAATGTGTAAGGATCAAGACTTTTGTACTTTAAATATTTTAAAGTTATTGTCAATAACGCTTACGTTACCGCATACTTCTCCGCCGCACGTCTGGCTCTGGCAATAAGTTCGGGTTGCAGGAGTGATGCGGCGTCTATATCCGGCATGCCGCTCTGGCGCAGGCCGAACAGTTCGCCGGGGCCGCGTAACCGTAAATCCACTTCGGCAAGCAGAAAGCCGGACTCGTGTTGTTCCATGGCGCGCAGCCGCGGCGAAATGGATTGCGTGCTGGAAAACAGAAAGCAGTAGCTTTTGATGTCGCTTCGGCCTACGCGTCCCCGTAACTGGTGCAACTGTGACAGGCCAAAGCGCTCGGCGCCTTCTATGATAATAATCGTCGCATTCGGTACATCAATACCCACTTCGATGACGGACGTGGAAACCAGTATATCGGATTCCTTGTTGCGGAACGCGAGCATGATTCGCTGTTTTTCATCGGATTTCATGCGGCCGTGCAGCATGGCAATGCGACGGTGCGGAAAGCTTTGCTCCAGCCGCTTCAGCTCCGCTTCTACGTTTTTCAAGTCATCAAAATCCTCGTTTTCGGATTCGGAAATCAAGGGACAGATAACAAATATCTGCCGGCCTTCGCTAATCTGATGATCAATAAACAGTTCGACGGTTTTCCGATCCGCCGGCTTCACTACTTTGGTATCAATCTTCTGGCGGCTGCCGGGTTTTTCCAGAAGGACAGAGAGATCATGGTCACCGTACGCCGTAAGTGCCAGCGTGCGCGGAATGGGTGTTGCCGTCATGGAAAGAAAATGCGGGCTGCCCTTGTCGCGCAGCTTTTGCCGCTGCAGTACGCCAAATCTGTGTTGCTCATCTACAATAACGAGCCGCAAATCTTTGAACTGCACGGTATCTTCCACCAGGGCATGCGTACCAATGACTACGTCCATGGTACCGGTGTGGAGCTTCATGCGGATGGCATCGGCTTCGGATTTAGGCAGCGAGCCGGTAAGTAATCCCACGGTTGGCAGCCGAAAATGCGCGATGGATTCAATAGGATTCTGCTGCAGATAATTGGAAAAATTTACCAAAAGTCGTGTGATATTTTCGGTATGTTGCCGGGCCAGAACTTCGGTTGGCACCATGACGGCGCACTGCCCGCCGTTTAACAGTGTATTGGCAATAACCGCTACGGCCACGAGCGTTTTGCCGGAACCCACATCCCCTTCCAGCAGCCGTGACATGGGCACATCTTTTTCCATGTCTTTCAGAATTTCATAAATGGCTACCTTCTGGCTGTTGGTCGGTATGAATTTAAGCGAGGCAAAGAATGCCTTCATCAGCTCTACATCCATGGTGGTACGCAGCCTGCTTTGCCTGTCCTGTTGCCAGGTGCTTTTGCGTTCCAGTGCCTGCTTTTGCATGGTGTACATATCTTCAAAGCGCATGCGGTCTTTGGCCTGTTCCACATCTTCCGGCTTGTCCGGAAAATGCAGCGCGCGGATGGCGTCGGCCCGGGACATCAATTTTTCTTCCCGTAGCAATTCTTCCGGCAATGTTTCCGGCAGCAGATCAATCGTGGTTTTAATAACGAGCATTTTCTCGCGCAGCCATTTGGTATTGATGGGTTCGCGTTGCGGATATATTGGTACCAGCCTGCCGGCGTGAACCAGCGGCTTTATCCCCTCTTTCTCAAACTGCGGGCTTTGCAACTGGAGCTTGTAGCCGTTTTCTATCAGCTTTCCCGTGAGCACCACTTCATCGCCGTCTTTTATCATGCGCATAATGTGCGGCTGGTTAAACCACACTACTTCGGCTGTATCACCGTCACCGTCCATAAATACGGCGGTCACCAGTTTTTTGCCGGTTCGCGTGTGAACCAGCTTGATGCGGTCCAGGGTACCGCGGAGCGTCACTTTGTTTTCCAGTGGCGCCGTTGCAATGGTCTGCACCTGGCTCAGGTCTTCGTGAGTTCGCGGCAAGTAGAGCAGCAGATCCTGCACGGTCTTCAGTCCCATGCCCTCCAGCGCCTCCGCAAATTGCGGTGTGGTACGAATGGCATCGGTTAAGGGTGTTGCGAGGTTCATGGTGCGGCCAGTATACGGACGTACACCAAAAACCCCAAATATCTGCAGACGAAAAGTGTAGCAAGTCATGTTACGCACTGTCGCGAGCCGACTTGCTGTTATTGCGTAATCTGTGAATATGAAAGGTATATTTGAACAGGAAGGATTAAAAGCTGTAAATGATCGGATTTATATTGAAAGTTTTTGGACATACTGGCGTCAAAACATGCTACACTCTCTATCTATGACAGATATTACAAGCCTTGCTGAGGCACATAAAGATCTGCCGGAGGATGATCAGAAAAAAGCCGGCCAGGCCATTGCCGGTACTATGAATGCGGAGCATGAACAGTTTATGATTGAACTGGTAAAACTTGTTGATACGAAGCAGATTAATCTGATTGATTTGGATTCTTTCTTAAACCACGAGGCCTTTGATTTACTGAAGGAAGGTGACCGGGATAAAATCGGTTTGTCCCTCAGAAACATTGCGGACCAGGTAACGCGCATTTATGAATTTTATACATCCACCGAAACGCCCAATTCCAGCCCGCAGCTGGAAACCATGGTGGAATATGTCTGGCAGATGAAATCTCGCGTGGAAGCACGGTACGGCAATGTGTTTAAGTTTTAGTGAGTTCAGCCTTCGCCTCCTGGCTACGGCCGACAAGAGCTTGCAGTTGGTAGCTTTTTTTAAATTTTCTGCAAAAATATTATTTGTATGATCAGTGCATATTTGGAACCACTAGCCTTAAAGATTAAAGACATCTTTTCATCTGATTCCAGTGGTCATGATTTTGATCATTTGCAGAGAGTGGTGTCTCTGGCACTCAAAATTCAGGAAACAGAAGGCGGCGATGCACTGGTTATTGCAGCCGCTGCACTGCTGCATGATTTACACCGGTTACGGGAGAATAAAACGGGTGAGTTTTGTGCGCCGGTGGAAACGTTGCCGCAGGCAAAGGTGCTGCTGGAAAGCGTGCAGTTTCCAACGGAAAGAATTGATCCGGTGTTGCACTGCATAGAACACCATGAGCAATATTCATTTTCCAAGGGCGGCAAAACGGTGACGGACATAGAAACACTCATTCTGCAGGACGCCGATAATCTGGATGCCATGGGTGCCATTGGTATCGCCCGAACTTTCGCGTTTTCCGGTGCTCATGCCGTTCCATTCTGGACGCCGGAAGTCCCGTTTGACCGATTGTTCTACGATGAAAAATTACGCGATCCATCCGTGCTGCATCATTTCCATAGCAAGCTATTGCGCCTGAAAGAATCCATGAACACAGAAACCGGCAAGCAGATGGCTGAGCGTCGTCATCTGGTTATGGAGTCATATGTGGAGGAATTTATGCGCGAGTGGAAAGGTGTTGTGTAAAGAAAAATATCCACTTAGCTTTTCATTTTGTTTTGATATGCATCGCGCCCAGGTACGGGCGCTCTGCGAATGAAAGGTCAGAATCTTCCTAATAACTACTATAGATCATACATTACTACTGTCAATCCACCGAATCCGCTCATCACTTTTCCACCCTTCGACAGGCTCAGGATGACTCAGTACATATAATGTTGCTATGGTTCAATCCAATTAATCTTGGGGTTATTCCTCCACCACGTTACCTGCCGCTTGGCATACTGCCGCGTTTTACGGGTAATCAGTTCTGCTAGTTCTTCGCGGCTCATGGTTTCGCCGGTGCGAATGTATTCGGCAATTTCCCGGTAGCCGACACTTTTCATGCCCGGGCTAAACGGCGAGTAGCCCATGTCCAGCAGGTGCTCCACTTCGTTGATCCAGCCCTGGCTGAGCATCTGTTCTGTTCGTGCTTCAATCCGCTCATCAAGAATGGCTTTCGGCAGGTCCATGCCGAACATGAACACATCAAACTTTGATCCGTCTTTTGTTTTTACTTCTGATGGCTTCCTGCCGGTGGACCAGAAAATTTCCATGGCGCGGACCACATACGGCTTGTTGTTTTTATGGAAGGCCAGAGCCGTATCCGGGTCTATCTTCATCAGCTGTTTATAAAGTGTTTCGCCTTTGTCCTGTTCATACTCCAGTTCCAGCCGGGCCCGCAACTCCGGTGGTGCGGGGTCAATAGGCGTGAGCCCATCGGTAATGGCGGAGATGTATAACATGGACCCGCCGACCAGAATGGGTACATTGCCGCGCGCCTGTATTTCCTCAATCATCCGTTCCGCGCGTTCTTTGTACCAGGCAACCGTTACCTCCTGGTCCGGCGTAAGGACATCAAACAGATGATGCGGGATTTTATCCATTTCCTGCTCGGTCACTTTGGCCGTGCCGATATCCATCCCCCTGTAGAGCTGCCGTGAATCGCCATTTACTATCTCCGCGCCACTTCTCCACTCGGCAAAATCCTCCTTTAATTCTTTATCAATCCATTTGGCAACTTTGATGGCAAAACCTGTTTTGCCACTGGCCGTCGGGCCGATAATGACAATCAGCGGTTTTTTGTGCTGCAAAATATGATCACGCACGAGCAGCCGCCAATCTTGACTCATGCCGATTTTGTCGGATTCCGTTCGTTTCATCTCTTCCGTACTATGAATGTAAAATGTACAATAAAAATGTATACTTACAGCTTGTCCTGTATAATCATTCTACATTACATTTTACTATTCTACATTTCTCCCATGCATTCACAGATTCAATCTATTTATAAGCAGATTACCAGCGGCCGCGTACAGCCGATGAACTTTATTATTCCGACTGTCATAGAAAAAACGCAGTTCGGTGAGCGTGTGTACGATATTTACTCCCGCCTCATGGAAGAGCGCATCATCTTCCTGGGTACAGCTATTAATGACGACGTTGCCAATTCCATTATTGCGCAGCTGCTCTTTCTGGAAAAAGAAGACGCCAAGAAAGATATTACGTTGTACGTAAACTCTCCCGGCGGACAGGTGACCAGCACCATGGCCATGTACGACACCATGCAGTACGTAGGGCCGGATATTTCCACGGTTTGTCTGGGTATGGCTGCGTCCGGCGGTGCTATTATTTTAATGGGCGGAAAGAAAGGGAAGCGTTTTGCCCTCACGCACAGTGAAATCATGATCCACCAGCCGCTTGGCGGAACGGAAGGCCAGGCAACGGATATTGCCATTCACGCCGAGCACATTATCAAGACCAAGAATCTTTTGAATGAACTCATCGCCAAGCATACCGGCCAGAAGATTGAACAGGTAAAGGCAGATACCGAACGCGACAAGTTCCTTAGCGCGCAGGAGGCATTGGATTATGGCCTGATTGATAGAATTGTGGCACAGACGGAAACGGCGAAGTAACACGGCTTCGTCAGCTGCGGTTGATTACGCCGATATTCAGATGATTATGAAAACACCGCCCCGAGAGTATCGGGGCGGTTTTGTTGATCCGTGCCGGCGGCTAGGCCGTAAGTAGAAACCATTCTTGGCCAAGAGCTCGCTTGCTCTGTTTATAACTGCCGATGGGAATAACTCTATCGAACAGCATGATGAGGGGTGCCAGTCGATCTGCCAGGTCAGGCCTGTCGTTCGTTTCGTACTGCAGGTAGAACTGTACGGTCCAGGAAATTCCAAAGAGCAAGGCCTCATCACAAGAAATTTGGTCAGGTCCAAATCTCAGAGCGTTGATCGTCGTAAGATCGGCCTCCGCTTTGTGTCGAAGCATGGCACTGAATTCCCTAATAAGATTATCACTTTTATCGCTAGCACTGTCTCCTTCCCAGTAATCAAAAAGTTTAGCATGGCTACTGAAAGTCTTGGTAACCGTAATGCCGTATTTGTCTGGGTATTGAATTCGATCTACAAGGCTCAGTCCTGCCAGCTCCCGAAGTGAAATAGTCTGGGAACTGGTCATGTTTATGAGTGCGAAGGCCAGGGCCATCTGAGCATGCGTTTCGGGATTTTGGCTTTGTTCCAGTCCAAACTTTTTGTCTAGAATTTTCGCCTGGAGGAAGCGGACGACCGCGGTCACGATGGTTAGACGCGCAGGTGCTACGTAATCCGAAAGGGTCTTGAGCAATCGGTCTGCAGCGTTCATGGCAGAATCTCCTAGCCGGTGGTGTTCACGGATCAATGGCAGACAACGTGTCTGCATAAGTATAATATTGTATATTTAATAACTTTCGTCAATATCTTCACTTTCCCTTATCCTTTAACGTTTCCGCATGTTTGACTTATTAAGCGAATCCCCTCTCGGCCGTCGCGGCAGGCTTACCACTCCGCATGGGGTTATTGAATCCCCTTTCTTTATGCCGGTTGGCACAGGTGGTGCCATGAAAGGGCTGTCGCACCATGAAATTGTGGAGTTGGGTGCGCAGATTTTGCTTTGCAATACATATCATCTGCACTTACGGCCCGGCGAAACAATTGTGCAGGAAATTGGCGGTCTGCATGAGTACATAGGCTGGAATAAGCCGATTCTTACCGATTCCGGCGGTTACCAGGTATTTTCCCTTCGCGGTATTAGCAAGATTGATGAAACAGGCGTGAAGTTCCAGAGCCATATAGACGGCTCGCCTCTTTTTATAGGCCCGGAGGAATCCATGAAGATTCAGCATGCTTTGGGAAGCGACATTATTATGTGTTTTGATCATTGCCCGCCGTCTACTGCCGCGCGGGCGGATATTCTGGCTGCCGTGGATCGCACATTACGCTGGGCTGCCATTTGCAAAAAAACGCACGATGAACTGAATGCCAGAAATGGCACAGCATCTTTGCTGTTTGGCATTGTCCAGGGCGGGCTGGAAGCGGACTTGCGAAAGAAGTGTGCCGAAGAACTCATTGCCATCGGCTTTGACGGTTACGCGGTAGGCGGCCTGGCTGTCGGTGAAACAGAAGCGGAAATGTATGACGTGCTCGATTACGTGTTGCCATCCCTGCCCAAGGACAAGCCGCGGTATCTTATGGGGGTTGGGAAAATCAATCAGCTGCTGGAATCCGTTAAAAAAGGCATCGACATGTTCGATTGCGTGTTGCCCATGCGCGAGGCCCGTCATGGGAATTTGATTTTGAGTGCCGATGAAACCATTAAAATATCGGCCGGCCGCTACCTGCATGACCATTCTGTTATAGATGAACACTCCCCTTCTCCGCTTAGCCGCCTGCACAGAAAAAGTTACCTCAGCTATCTGCTCCGCACCGGCGAACGTTACGGCGAAACCATTGCCTGCATGCAGAATCTGGGGCTCACGCTACAGGCGCTGGATGATTTGCGGGGTCAGATGGACAGTTAATACGTTTGTTCGTTTATGGTTGGTTCGTTATTCGTTACGTGATTATAGCTGGAGGCTATCTTACTGCATCAAACTAAAAACGAAAAACTAACCAACGAACCAACGCAGTCCACAGTGCTATAGACTACTTGCTACAAACTAAAGCTTGATGCCTGTAATCTCTATATTCGTATAATGCTGCTTGTGGCCCTTTACGCGGCGGTAACGTTTGCGCTTCATCATTTTAACCACGCGAATTTTATCGTAACGGCCGTGAGCGAGTACTTTTGCCTCCACCTTGGCACCATCTATAAGAGGAGCACCAAAGGTCACGTTATCTCCATCGGAGATCATCATGACTTTATCAAAAAATACGTTATTGCCAGCTTCATCTACCTGAAGCGGAACTTTAAGGGTGTCCCCTACGGTAACTTTTTCCTGGGACCCGGAGATGTCAACAATGGCAAACATGGTAAAATTGGACGAAATGCCCAAGTAGTCTATGGAAAACTATTGGGAAGGGCAAGAGGAATTTTATGGTGCTTAGGGGTATTCATGCCGCCAATGCTTGTTTTCTGGTGCCAGAGTAGTGAAATTCAGATATTTCATAGGGTTTGGAAAAAGCCGTTTTGCCAGTTCTTTTTCCTCCGGTTTGCAATAGCCATCCAGTTGCATAATTTTTTTATTTCTTATCAAATCGTTAAAATGCTCTCGAATTATCATTTGTGCATGCAAATGAGCAAGCCAACCGCCGTTTACCTCCGGTTCTCCAATTTCTCCTACTATTTCATTTGCGCCAATGATTTGACCTACTTTGCAGCGAATGTTTCTGCTTAGGTGTGCCAGAATAATATGATGTTTCATTTTGCCCAGCGGTTCAAAAATCAGCCTGGTTCCCCAGCCGCCATCCTGGTCAAGATCATGATCTATGCGCACAACGCGTGCCTTTCTGTCTATTGCAACTTTTGTTCCTTTTGGAACAAAGGCATCCACTCCTAAATGAATGAATTTTTCTTCCTGGGTTAAATAACTTTTGTCCAATATAACCTCACGGTCTTCCATCCACCCGCCAATGGACCAGAGTACTTTATATTTTTTATGTACGTTATCTATCATGGCCTGACATATTTGCGGGTCTAACAGCGGATTAATTATTGCATAAGCATGATTGGAATGTTCTTTTCTCCATAACGAAGCTTCGTTATTAAGATTTATATGGGCCCTGGGATATCCTTCAAATTCGGGTAAAATCATAATTATTTTTTACATGTGACACATACGGTATTCATTGCCCTAAAATTTTAGTATTAGATGACGTTTAACGGCATAAAAAATTACATTTAATTCGGCATAATGCCCGCTTCATACAGCCTTAGCATGAGATCTATTTCCTGCATCTCATTTCGAAGGTTATGTGCATACTGGAAGATATACGCAAAACGATGAATCCATGTTACTTCCGCGCCAATAATACTGCCGTCACTCGCCATTTCTCTAAAGACCGGATCAAACCTCCATTTGCATAATTCTTTGGCACCCAGTTTTTCACATCGACGGCTGCTTGCAATATTCTCTATCCCCGTTAACACTCGCTTGTCCGTTACCGGTTCAATAATACGTATTTGTCCAAAATGCTCCATTATTACACCTTCTACGTCATATTTTTTTTCCTGTATATGTTCCAGTATTTTATAGAGCAGCAAAGAAGACATGCCTCTGTTTCGGCAGCAGAGCAGAGAAATTTCCATTAATTTGGGGTATAATTCCACCATGTAATCCGGCTGAGCCTCGGTTACCCAATCACAATCTTCTAAAGATTTTCTCATAACGGATCCATACTCCGCCTTTCTGCCAGGCTCTTTCGGGGGCAGGCGTGCAACGCACATATTTTGCTTGTCCGGTGTGCTTAATACCAATATATCTCCGTTTTCAACAGCAGCACATGTGTCGTTATTCTGCCGGCATGGAATTATGTATTTTGTATATAAATTTTCAGGCGATTCATATTCAGTTTCGGATTGTAAAATATTCCTTTTATATTGACTGTGAAATTGTAATTCTCTCTCGGTAGGTGTGAACCGATCCAGAAGCCCGCCATGTGAAAATGCTTCGATTGCCGGGTTAATACTTGTTTGTGAATCGTATGGAAGATGTGTAAACGCTTCATCGGGAACAAGATACTGATTATAAAAAGTACCGATTATATGAACAGTTTCAATGTTGTGCGGCAGTGCCGTAATACTTTTTTTTGCCTTTCGTACATATTCCAATTCTTGTGGCGCCCAAATATTCTTTTTTTTATTATTAGGTTTTACAGCATCCATACTATTACTATTTTTTTGTATCAGGCTTTCTGTGGTTATTAAACCGTTATAGGTTGAGTTAAAATTATCCGTAAACTTCATGATAAGCAGGCAATTTCCATCAATAATTTCCTGAATGTCCGAGTTTTGTTCCTCATCATTTTCAAGAACCTTGCGTGTTTGCATGGCAACGCCAAGAGCTAAAGTTTCCAGTACTTCTTTGCTTGCAGGGTTACATTTTTTTTTAACTGCACTTAAGGCAAGAGATACCAAGACGCCATCTAAAATCAGCTCTGCGCTTTTTTTTCTGCTCATATTTTCATATATTGTCTATTCCATATCCATTGTCAATCAAGTCGCCTGCGATTTTGTGTCTTTTTAAGGCAAGCCACTATGGCAAGTATGGACTGATCTTTTCCCATAACTCTTCTTCATCCAAATTACTTTTAACCAAAAAGTCTTTGGCGCCCAGTTTACGGCATTTTGCTTCTTCGTCCGGGTCGCTAAGATTGGAAAGAACAATAACGGGAAAATGCGAACTATTTTGTTTAAGGTATGAAAGAACGGCATAGCCGTCCATTTTAGGCATCAGTAAATCAAGCAGTATAAGGTCTGGCTTTATGGTGCCAAGAAAGGCAGTGGCTTCTTCGCCATTAATCGCCTGCACTACTTCCATCCCCTTTTCGCTTAATGATATGGTAATCATTTCACGCAGGACAGGCTCATCTTCAACGAGCAGAATAAGAGGGGTCATGGGGCTCGGCGACAGTTGGCAGAAGGATGGTAAATGTTGTTCCACGCTCCTCTTCGGATACAAATGAAATAGTTCCACCAAGCATGGTAACAAGCAAATGGACAAGATACAATCCAAGGCCCGTACCTTCCGTCTCTCTGTCAACAACATTGGAGCCGCGGAAAAACTTGGTAAAAATCTTTGTTTGCTGGTCCTGTGGAATTCCATAGCCGGTGTCTTGTACCGATATAGTGACATAATTATTTTGCTCCGTGGCTCGTAGATAAATTTTTTGCCCGTTGGGGGTATATTTAATGGCGTTGCCCAGCAGATTGCGGATACATTCCCGCAACAGGCTGTTATCGGTAACAATAAACAAATTGGACGGACACTCAACAACGATTTCCTGGCCCTTGTGTGCGGCATCGGTTGTAAATTGCGACTTTAATTCGTGGCATAGGCTTTCCAGATGAATATCTGTCAGTTTCAATTGAACATGCCCGGCTTCAATGCGGGAAATGGCCAGCATGGTGTCGATGGTATTGGCCATGCGGATGGTGGCGTTTCTTCCTTCCTGTAGCAGTCTTTGCTCGTCTTCATTCAGCTTATGGGCGGATGATTTGCTCATTTTACTCAAAATCCAGCGTATGGCCGTAAGCGGCGTGCGCAGCTGATGCGATGCAAGTGACATAAACTCCGATTTGGATGCGTCTATTTTACGTTCCTGTGTTACATCGCGGTACAGAAGCAGGTGGCCACGGTGTACGGCGTCCACAAAAATAGGAACATATTCACGCATGAGAATTTTTCCGTTACGCAGGGCTAATTCATGGTTTGCCACAGGTTGCAGGTTATCAACTGTTTTGGCCAAACGGGCCAGGTATTCTTGTGGAAACTGCAGCTTGTTCATAATTACATTGGCTAATTCATCCATTGTTTTTCCATAGAATTCCGATGGCCTTTTGTTGATGCTGAACATGTTGCAGAACTGTTCATTAATATGAATGATGCGCTTTTGCTCATCGGTAATAATAGCGCCAAGCAGCATACTTTCCATAACACTCTGGAGGCGCTGAAAGTTTGCCTTGTCACGTTGTTCCATGCGCTTGCGTTCCTGTATTTCATCTTCCAGTTCCTTGGTTCTTATTCTTACCTTCTCTTCCAGTTCTTCATTTATACGGCGCATTCGTTCGGCATGTTCTTTCTGGTCATGAATATCGGTACAGGTTCCGATCCATTTGATAATAGCGCCTTTTGCATTTTTTACCGGAACAGCCCTTCCCAGGTGCCATCGGTACTGGCCATCGGAAGCCCGGAGAAAGCGGTACTCCACCTCATATGCTTCGCCGGTTTTAAGGGCGTCCCCCCAGCGTTGCTGAGCCAGGCCCAGGTCATCCGGATGTATGGCTTCTTTATTGGTATGATACGTTTCTTCCTCGGTAAGACCGGTATATTGAAACCATTGCCGGTTGAAATAATCATTATATCCGTCCGGGTCGGAGGTCCAGACAATTTGGGGAATGGCTTCGGCAAGAGACTTGTATGATTCTTCAATCTCTCCACTTTTTTTGTCATTACCTTTCCATGCCTCTTTAGCATCAGAAACTTTCTGTCCAAGAAATGAGAGCCTGGTACGCGCTGTCTCTTTTGCCGAAATTGTAGATGCAGTTTTGCGTTTTCTGGGATTTTTCTGCCGCAGGATATCACTTTTTACAGACATGTAGAGAATACTACAGTATTTCTTATGGAACCGGAATGAATTGAAAGAGTTTGTTTTTCCTAGCTTATTGAAAATTGATTATGAGCATAATTCTTTCGTTTTAAAGCGTAAATGACCGGAATGAACGTTCTATGTAAGATTTGACAACATGTTCCGTCATTATACGCATTCATTTACCGTTCATTCTAAGCGCAGTGATTTGCATTTGGATCTAAAATTCATTAATTTATTACCTTTGTATCGGGCCAAATATTTGACAGATTGCAATTTATTGTATATAACAACCTACCTTGTCTTTATTCACTTTTTGACCACTACTCATTTTCCTCCTTATTGTATGGGAACATTGCTTACTGCTCTTCATATGAGAGCCATGCGTAAAACAGCCGCTATCGCCGTAGCGATGGCAATGATTACTTCTTTTGTTTCCAGCCCGCTCGAGACTTTGGGGGTAGCCATCGCTTCCGCCCAGACTTTCAGCCAGGACACATCCGGTGTGGATAGCAGTCGGAATATTCTTACGCTTAGCGCACCTCAAAGCGTTAATGATGGTTCTATAAGCTACCAGCTGTCTTTAATTAATTTTGATAGTGGCGGGCCGATCAAAGATATTGCCATTTATCTGCCCATTCCGGCCGGTACGTCTTTTAATCCAAGTGGATCATCGGATCAGTGTTCCCAGACCACAGTTTTCGGTAATTCGTATGTGCTCTGCGTACCAAACAGGGATGCCTTGCATCAGCAGGAATCCGTGAATTTCTCTGTTTCCCTCTGGGTAAGCCAGTGTGGCGTTACCGTTCATAATATTGCTCATTACAGCGCAAAGCAGGGAAAAGAAGAATTATGGCATACACAAGGCTTCTGGGACATTATGAATACCAGTTCCAGTGTCTACACGACAACGCAAGCCTGTCAGCAGGTGTCTCAGCCTCCGCCAACGACACAGGCAACAGGGTTTATACAGGGTTTTAAAGTGCTCATGCCGGGTTACAGTATTACTGATCCCTTTATCAGCAAGCAGGTGACAACGGTGAATGGGCCAAATACGAACAATGTTCAAAATGATGATAATCCATATTTTTACCGCAATTTGACACCTGGTACCTACAGAGTGGAGGTAACGGTTCCACAAGGCTACACCGTAGGTTATTCCGCCTGTACGGGTTCTGTAACCTGCCATGGCACGATTATTCCCGGTAACGTGGCAAATGTAACAGTACCTGCCGGCAGCTATGTAGACCTCTACTGGCACTTTACGCCAAACCAGGCACCGGCTGCCAAGGGTGTTATTCAGGGCGTAAAAGTGTTAATGCCCGGTTACAAGCGTGATGCGACTATTGACAGGCAGATTACGACGGTAAAGAAAGTAGGCGGCACCAATAACGGTATTCAAAAGGATGATAACCCGTATGCCTATCGGGATCTGGAGCCTGGCGATTACGATGTGAATGTTACGGTTC
>JAQBQQ010000014.1 GCA_028286915.1 Candidatus Peribacteria bacterium
AGCCGGAATACGTTCCCTCCACCTGCAGGTTTGGATTTTTCTACTGCAGGAATGCCGCCGCCTTCTCTGCCACACCCGGCGCCGCGCCCAGGAAAAACACGGAATCATCCGCAGTGAGCTGGCTGCAGAACGCCGTCACTGTATCCACGCCTGTCACTCGTTCTTTTAACTTCTGGCCGGTAAGAAACGCCATCCATAAAAGCCCGTGGCTGTCCGGCAGATTCAAACTCGTCTTCTGCAATACGGCATGGAAAGCCGGATTACGTGCCGCTTCCACTAGCATTTCACTGTTCGGCGTTACCACATGATACTGCGCCGTACCCGACAAATAGCCGCGCATACGGGCGATTGCCTCTTCCTGTGTCACGGCATCAACAGGTACGCCCAGCAGGGAAACACGCGGCAGTGGTGCCAACGACTCTTCTGTCATGGAACACAGCTTAACAGCCACCGTGCCGTATCAATATTGTTTTGTACTGACACGTCCGCATAAATAAAACCTGATGGATATAGCGATCATATTTTGGCGCAACGGATAAAAGACTGTATTCTCCGGCCATGACACGAACTGCACCCGGCCTCATTATGGCAGCCACAGGCTTTTGCCTGCTATCCGCCTGCGCAGGTGTACCAACTGCACCCGTTCGTGCGTTGGATACTTCTGCCACTTCCGGAGGAACTGTTGCCATGCCGGAGCAGGTGCAAACACAATACAATGTCACACCCGGCACGGGCAGCGTACTGGATACCGTATCTGCCGACGGCATTATGAGCCTGGGCAAACAGAATGCGCCGCTCACGATTACGCTTGTCACACACCCGTCCTGCGCCTACTGCCGTACGTTCCAGGAGGAGCTGTTACCGCGGCTGCGCACGGATTTTATAGATACCGGTCTCATCAAACTGCAATTTATCATTCTGCCGATTCAAAAATACCCGGAAAGTGAAATGTTACATGCGGCAGTTCAGTGCGCCGCCGCCCAGCAAAAAGGCTTTGCAGTATTGAACAGGCTGTTTGAAGCTCCCAAAACGCGCGATGACCTTATAAAAACAGCCGCCGCCGCGGGTGCCGATGAAGCTCTGTTTACGGCCTGCCTGGACAGAGTTCCCCTGTCTGTCACGGCGGAAGACACACTTATTCGCGAATTCAAGGTAACCTTGGTACCGACTGTCATTGTACAGTCGCAAGCGTCTGTCGGTTTTCCGTCCTACGCAGATCTTCGCGGCAGCATAGATGAGGCATTACAGAAATACGCAAGCGCAAACCGGTAAGAAAAGAACGTCACGTTCGTCAACTATGTCAAACCCCCATTTTTATCGCTATTTTGCGATAAAAACCATCCTTCCCCCCTATTTATTATGCTCAAGTTATCTCTTGCAGCAGTGTCGTTAGCCAGTTTTATCATGGCACCTCTTGCCATGGCCCAGACCTCGCCGTTCAGTACGGCACCGTTCACCGATGTATCGGCTTCCAGCCCGTATTATGTAGCTATTGAATACATGCGCCAGAATAATGTTATCCGCGGCTACCTGGATGGCACATTCCGTGCCAATGCCCGCGTGAACCGCGCCGAAATGGCTCAGCTGCTTACCAATCCGCTGTTCTTGAATAACGATGGCATGAGTGATTGCGCCGTACAGAATACAACCGCCAGTGACAACACCGTCTTCTTCACCGATGTTCAGGCCAGCGTGTGGTATGCAACGCCTGTCTGTATCGCCAAGCAGAAAAGAATTCTCGATGGCTACCCAACCGGCCGCTTTGAACCGGGAAACCCGATCATTTTCGCCGAAGCAGCCAAGATGATTGTGAATACATTTGTATCAGATTTAAAGGTAAGCCCTACCGATGAAAAGTGGTACACACAATACATTCAGCATTTAAACGACCTGAAAGCTGTTCCAACAGCCGTCAAAACGCCTGATCAGATTATGACCCGCGGTGAAATCGTGGAAATGATCTACCGCGTCAAATTAAACGGCGGCGCCAAGACAACGACGAGCAGCACGGACGTACGCTAAGAACACATCAAAGTGCATTCTTCGTCAGACTCGGAAGAACAAAAAAGCAGGAACAATGTTCCTGCTTTTTTATGCATATTTCATAGCCAGCAACTTCCTCCCGGCGGTATTGTTCCCCTATGCCCGAACTGCCCGAAGTGGAAACCACCAAACGCGCGATTGAACCTGTCCTGCTGGGAAATACGTTTCACACGGTAGAAGTACTGCGGCCGAATATGACGCTGTTCAATAAGCAGTTCGCAAGCTCTCTGGCGGGTAAAACTGTCAGAACCGTTGAGCGCAAAGGCAAGTATTTACTGCTGCACTTAACCGATTCTCTCACGCTGATTCTGCACTTGAAGATGAGCGGGAGACTTGGCCTTAGGCATATTGATGATGCGGCATTAACCTACGAAAGAATCCGATTTCACCTCCACGACAATCAAGTGCTGATTTTTAACGATCCGCGCACGCTGGGCAGAGCTACGTTGCTTCCGACAGACGCAGTAATGAGCTATGCCGCCTTGGGCAGCATGGGTCCGGATGCACTAACGGTAACCGGGCAAGAATTTTCTGATCGCTTAAAAAAACGCCGCGGCATTCTAAAGTCAGTTCTGTTAAACCAGTCCTTCGTCGCCGGCATCGGCAATATCTATGCTGATGAAAGCTGTTTTGTAGCAGGTATTAATCCCAATAGAAGAACGGAAACTCTTACTGATGTTGAACGATCAGTCCTGCATAAAGCCGTCATAGAAACATTGGAAAAAGGAATCAGGAATATGGGAACCAGTTTCTCAGATTTTTCGGATCTGTTCGGCAAACCGGGGCAGAATCAGAAGACACTGTTTGTCTACGGGCGAAACGGAAAACCATGCCTCGCCTGTGGAACAGTTTTAAGCCGATCAGTTGTCGGGCAACGAGGAACGGTGTGGTGCGGGGAATGTCAGATCTAGTTTCCGTACCAGTGATTCTCAAATCGCTGCCGCCCTGATAATTAACAACAGCCAGGATTTGAAAATTGTGGCTGCGGGATTTGGAACTATTATATCGTTACCACCACTCTCTTCCGCCCGCTCGTGTGGCCGCTCATAATCTCTACACGGTCTTTTAATACATCAAATTCATCAGCCAGAAACCGGATTAATTCCGCATTGGCTTTCCCATTCTCCGGCTCGGCGGCTATATCAATTTTCACAGAACCATCGGCCATAATGGATTTAATTTTGGTCTGCCCGGCACCCGGCCGCGCCCGAACATCCAACGATATCGTCCCCCGCTGTGCCAAATCTTTTTTACGATCCTCAAGCATAGTTCAAGACTCAAAATTCAAAACTCAAGACTCATCGTAACTGCGCCTTCTTCCACTTCTCTATCTCCTTATGATGCCCACTTAAAAGCACATCAGGAACTTTCATGTCACGAAACACTTCGGGCCGCGTATACAACGGATACTCTTTTTTACGGTCCAGCTTTACCGAAAAGCTCTCTTCCGCCGCGGATTCATCTTTCCCAAGCACGCCGGGAATATGACGCGCCACGGCATCCACCAGCACCATGGCCGGCAACTCGCCACCGGTTAACACATAATCGCCGATCGAAATCTCTTCATCGATCCATCCATCAATCACTCGCTGGTCCACGCCTTCGTAATGGCCGCACAATAACAATAACCATTCATGATTCGCCGAAATTTGTTCCACCTTCGGCTGGGTTAAACGCTCACCGCGGGGGGATAAATATATACGGTGGGGTTTGTGAACTACGGAGGAGGAGACGCCATGGTATGGCGTCTCTACCGGGGTGACGGTGATTTCGTCGATCAATTGCACGATCGGCTCTGCCATCATTACCATACCGGCTCCACCACCATATGGCTTGTCATCCACCTGCTTATACTTGCCGATGGAAAATTTGCGGAGGTCGTGAATACGGATATCAATCACCTTTTCCTCCTGCGCACGCCGAAGGATGCTCTCCGTGAACGGACCCTCAAACATTTTTGGAAATAAAGTTAAAATATCAATTCTCATATCTATGAAGGAACATGCTTGCCCGCCATAGCTCCAGAGAGCGAAGGTGGGCCGGAAATAAAGTGAGGATGTCGATGCGCATAAGAAGCCGAATAATACCGCAAAGGCGTTCCATGCACGAATGGAACCGGTTTTATGGCGATAGAATGGGCAAAACACACCCCCGTAGAGACGCCATACCATAGCGTCTCTTGCCACAGGCAATAGACCATATATAACAATATCATGATCCATCCCGAAAAATTCAAAGGCAAATATCGCATTTCATCGACGCGATTGATTGGCCGGGATTATGGATTACCCGGGAGGTATTTCATCACCATTTGTACCAAATACCGTGCTCCATGGTTTGGGGTAATCCGTCACGGAATCATGGGATTATCCGATGCGGGTTGTATGGTGCATGATTATTGGAATCAAATACCAATACATTATCCACACGTATCCATCGATTCGTTCATTGTCATGCCGGACCACATACATGGAATTATTCGCATACATGGGCAGGTAGAGACGCCATATTATGGCGTCTCTACGGGGCAACGAATGGATTGGAAACCCGGAACATTGGGTGTGATTATTCATCAATTTAAACGGGCATGCACAAAATACATTCGCCAATCCGGCATGCATGATTTTACATGGCAACCACGATTTCATGATCGAATCATACGGAATGACCATGCCTATGAACGAATATCGGCATATATCGTAAATAATCCGCGAAATTCGGGTGGGGGTATATAAGTAAAAGACGCCATGGTATGGCGTCTCTACGAGATGAATGGACGGGATTATATAAATTCCTTCATCAATTCACTGATATCCACTTTTTCCACCTCGTCCACCGCCTGCGTCTTTTTGCCCTGCCGCGGCACCAGGCGTTCATAAAAATTCGGTATGTCTTCATTCTGATACAGAATCCCCGTCGCAATGCGGTCGGCATTATGGGTGGCCAGGTAGCGGGCTTTCTCAAAATCCTTTACATCGTGTCCTTCGGCATTGGCGTCATAACACTTGCTGAGCAGGTACTCGTGGGTGGCAAAATGGTTATATGTCGGGCACGCCTGCAACATATCTACAAATGCAAACCCGCGGTGCTGAATAGCAGCCTTGAGAATCTCCACCATTTGCGGAATATTGCCACTGAACCCGCGGGCAACAAAGGTTGGCTGCAACGAGAAAACAAAATCCATGCTGGGCAGTGTTTGCTCCGCCATGCCATTCGGGTTGGTATTCATAGGCTGGCCCTGCCATGTCAAGCTGCTCGCCTGCCCGGTAGTAAGGCCATAGTTGGCATTATTGTGCAGAATAAATGTAACAGGGTACTGGCTGCGGATGCTGTGCACCAGGTGGCCGACGCCTTCGGAAAAACTGGCGCCGTCACCGCCATGGGCAATAACCGGCACATTCATGTTGGCCAGCTTGGCACCGGCGGCAAACGGTAATACACGGCCATGTAAACCATGGAACCGGTAGCCGTTCAATTTATCAGACATATTGCCATGGCAACCGACATCATAACAAAGCAGCACCTGCCACGGGCTGTAGCCAAGCTCACTGAGCGCCCGTTTGATAGCTGTCCAGATACCGTAATCCCCACAGCCATCGCACCACGTGCATTTGGTTTCGCAGTGGAAACTTTTCATTTTCTCAACCGCTGTTGTATCAAGCTGGATGGACATAGTTAAGGATGGTGCGTAACAGGAGTTTCCAAAACAGTACGAGATGAAGACGCATCTGAAGTTATGACTGTCCGTAATGCATCACGCAGTTCATCGTAGAAAAAAGGCCGGCCATCATACTTTACAATATGATGCGGAATTTTGAGCCCGCATTCCTGCATAATAAGCTTCCCAAGCTGTGCCTGAAAATTGCCTTCAATCAACAATACTTTTCTGCCACTGGCTGCGAGCTTTTCCAGAAGCTCCGTTTTAAGCGGCCATAGATAAGTGTAATGCACATAATCAATACGTTTACCGGCAAAAAGCGGATCGCGAAGCACATCTATAATTACGCTTTTAGTACTCCCCCAGCCAACCAGAACAATATCGATTGGTGCGTTCGGGTCTGCATCACCGTAAATGTCGGGCTCCGGCAGCGTTGCCTTGAGTGCCTCGTGTTTGCGCATACGCTTTTCCATTTGAGAAACTGCATTATGCGCGCTCTCATCCACGCTGCCGGCTGCAGTATGCTCGTCGCCCTGGCCGGCGAATGTGGCCGCTTTCTGGCCGGGAAGCCAACGCAATGAAACGCCGTCAACGGCAGAAGCATCGTACCGGTCCGTCGGCTTAAGCGCCGGCAACTGGTCTTCGGATGCCAGGCGGCTGCCGCGCAGGACCTGTGTTTTTTCCTGATCAAACGGTGCCTGTGTATAGAGCGCTTCGGCAATCTGCTTGTCCGTCATGACAATCACGCTCATCTGGAACTCCTCGGCAATATTGAACGCAATCGGCATGAGCTCAAAAGAATCCTGCGCGTTGCTGGTAGATACAACGCAGCGCGGAAATTCTCCGTGCGCCGTATGCACCGCCAGCATCAAATCCCCTTGCGCCGTCCAGGTGGGTAAACCTGTCGCCGGGCCGGGCCGCTGCGCCAGAACAAACACCGTCGGGTTCTCTGTAATTCCATTCAATGACAATGTCTCACTCATCAAATCAAACCCGCCGCCGCTGGTGGCAGTAAGCGCGCGCGTCCCCATGAACATGGCACCGCTCACCATTTGGGCCGCCGTAATTTCATCCTCCGCCTGCTTAATAACCATGCCGGTTTTGTTTTGAACATCGGCAATATAGGTGAGCAACGGGCTGGACGGAGTCATGGGGTAACCCGCATATAAACGCACACCGGCATGCACGGCGCCCATGCCCATGGCTTCGGAGCCACGGAGCAACAGATGATCTTTCCATATGTCGCGCGGTTCCGGAACGGCAATGGATAACTTTCCGTGCGCAGGGTCCGCGTATGCAAACCCTTCCTCAATACACTGCATATTCAGCTCCAGCAGATCTTTCTTCTTCGCAAAACGTTCGCCCACCATGGTCTTCAGAAGCTCTTTATCCTGGCCCAGAACAGCCCACATATAGGCGGCAATAAGCACATTGCCCAGAATGGGTTTGGCACCCAGACGCGCCAGAATACTATCCACTGGCAGTTCAATCAGTTTGATATTCCGCTGGCGTACCAGTGCGGCCTCTTCCGGCTTTAGTAACCAGTTTGGTGTCTGATGCACCACGATGCCGTTCTCTTTAAGATCCTGCAGATTCAGTTCCAACCCGTGATGATTAAGTGTAATAAGCGCATGTACCTGCAACTCCGAACTCTCAATGGCATGCGCGCTCTCTATATCCAGCTGATAACTGGCGTGCCCTCCCTTTATGAGCGACGGGTATTCACGGTAACCAAACACGCAGTACCCGGCCCGTTTAAGGCCTTTCGCCAGAATTTCGCCCACGGAATTAATTCCCTGTCCGGAAGCGCCGACGATTTTAAGTGATACACGGGACATGCAGGAGAGATGATAGAGGAACGAACTCGTTAGGTTGTTTGTTCGTTGGTTCGTTATTCGTTAATGAATGCTATGCCATAACCATAAACGAACAAACGAAAAACTAAAACATTTATGCGGATGTATCGGAAGAAAAAGAAGCCACAATGGTTTCCGCCCACTCCGTAACTTTCCCCTCCTGCCCGTACGGTTCATTAATAATCCTTAACGTTGGCTCTACCAGTTGTCCGTTATGCGTCCGTACAAAATGCTCCAGGTGATCCGCCGCTTTACAGGTGTAAAAGTACCGCGCGTCGCCAAGGCCTATGACAGCTGTTTTTTTCTGATTCAAGTCGATGGATTTCGCCAGATCCATTAAAAAATGATACATGTGCGGGTTCAGCTGGCCTTCTATATTATTCGTGTTCCACGTGCTGCTGGCAAGAACCAGAAGATCGGCCGTAAGCATATCTTCCGGCTTGGCGTGCTCCACACGCTGAACGGTTACGGAGTAATCGGCATGCTTCTGCTTCATGTATGCCGCCAGTTCCCCCGCTATGTATTCGGTGTGTCCGCTGGTGGAGGCGTAGATGACGTGGAGGGAAGGCATGGGAAGATTGTACGCGCTCATAGAGAAATTCTAAATTCCAAATACTAAATTCCAAACAAGGGATACAGTACTTGGTATTTGGAATTTGGTGCTTGGAATTTAATTCTTATTCTATCAACAATAAACAAAGTGTTATCGCCGATAACAAAATACTGATATCCCTCACCGCCAGGTCATTCCAGCCGGTCTGGGTAAGAATGCCGAGTAACTGAATAATAATGACGGTAGTAGCAATCAACCGGACTTTCCGGTTGGGAATAAAAAGCGACACAGCCGACAGAATTTCCACACAGCCGATAATCTGCAGCCAGATATTTTTAGACAGCCCGCCAAGCCCGTTCATCCACACCGGAATCCACCCGATCCACACCAGCGGATGCACGAATTTATCAATGCCGAAATACCCGAAGACGAATGCAATGCCCAGAATAAGCACAAGTCTCACATACCGGGCGCGTTTGGCTTCAACTGGCAGGTAAAGCGAAGAGAAAAACATACGATAATAATAGAAGTATTTACCGCTGCTCACTATATGAATTCGGGATTAGCGGTTGATTAAGAGCCTTAATAACGTAATATATCATTGATCTTGACAAAATTGCATATAATAGTATATTAAGCTTACTTATTGCCTGGGACGCCAATCCAAGTATTGGCCGGGCATAAGCCCGACCCTTGGAATCATTGGCTTTCTCAGTGCAATATTTTTTCCGGCACAGCCGGAAGGATCCTGTCCCATGTTCAGCCTCACCTGCATTGCCCGCAGCATCTTCGGCACCCGCACCTCCTCCGTCCGCAAGGCCCGTCGCGCTGTCGCGCTGAACGGCATCGAGAACCTCGAAGGCCGCCAGTTGATGGCCGCCCGGCTCATGCTCACCGAACTCCATCTGCCCGCGCAGGAAGTGCAGACGGGCGCCCGCGCCAACCTTGGCAGCTTCCGTCTCACCAACCCGGCGATTACGCCGGTGTGGGCCAGCAGCCTCAAGTTCACGGCCGCCACCGGCACAGATGGCACCATCGAAAACAGCCTGTCGTCCATCCGCATCTACGCGGACATGAACGGCAACGGCACTTTCGACAACCACGACTTCGCGGTCGCCAAGACCAACGACCCGTTGAATGGCGGGACCATCCGCATTCCGAAAAGCAACAAGCTTCGTGTGACAAAGAACCACCCGGTCACGCTCGGCGTCGACGGCATCATTGCCGACGAGCCGGACAGCAACTACCTCGGCCTGTCGCCAAGCGGCATTACGGCCAACCGTCGACACGGCAAGCCAGTCAAACCCTCGGAGATGTCCGTCACCCTGCTCAACTCGCCGGGCCTGGCACACATCATCGAACCTCCTCTTGAAACTGAACCGCAGGTGGTCATGGCCTTTGCCGGCCCTGGCACCGCGACAGCCGGCGGGAATCTCACGTACATGATCGGCGTCTTCAACATCGGTCAGGCAACTGCCCATGACATGACCGTCACCTACGAAGTTCCCAACGGCCTCAGCTTCACGAACGCTTCCAGCGGCAACTTCCTTCTGCAGGGCAACCTGCTTACAGGGAAGATCGCGTCGCTGGAAGCGGGCGCGCAGATCCAGTTGGATCTGCATTTCCACGTGAACTCCGACGCTGTCGGACAGATCACCAGCAACGTGGACATTGAGGGTAGCGATATCCTCCCTGTCACCGCCGGTTCTTCCGTCACAACTACCATCAAACAGCCGGAAACACAGAAGGCGGTTCTTACCGTCAGCATGTTGGCTTCCCAGCTGACTGTGCCACCCGGCGACTTCGTCCAGTACACTGGCACCATTCAGAACACGGGGTCGGCCACGGCCAACCAGGTGAACCTGAGTGATACGGTTCCGGCCGGACTCATGTTCGAGCCGTCGATTTCCAGCAACGGCAGCCTGCTCGTGGGCAACCATGTGCAGACCCCGAACTTCGAACTGGCCCCCGGCCAGATGAAGGAGTTCTTTATCGGCTTCCGCGTGAGCAGCAATCTCGCACAGGGAACCGTCATTACGAACTCAGTGATTGTCGGCGCCAATAACGCGCCGTTCGTCACCAGTAATACTGCCAACATTAGCATTGTTGGAACGCCACCCCAGAACTATCTCACACTCACCACCGCTGCCAAAGCGATGGCAAGTGAAGACACGGTCGTCCAAAACCAGAAGAACGTCCCGGTTTTCACCGGCGAGTTCTACGCGGCAGCCGACAGCGGCAGCCCCAAGGATATTCTGGTAACCGGCCTGTCCCTCACGGGCACCGGTCTCGGTAACGGCCAGCACTACACGTTCTGGGTGGATACCGACGGCGACTTCAAAGTAGACACCATCGTCCAGACCGGAGTGACTTCCAACAGCAACTCCGTGGACTTCACAAACCTGAAGAACGGCGGCTATGTCGTTCCGGCCGAAGAAACTGTCCGGTGGGAAATCCACACGGACATCAATAGCTCTGCCTCGGGCAATTTGCATATGACCAGCGTGGTTTCAACCACGGCTGAAGAACTTTCTACAGGTACGCCCCTCCGGGCGTCCCAAACTCCCATCGTCAACAACGGCGTGACGGGAACCAATTACACCATCCGAAACCAGGGTGACCTCTACGTCACCAAGGACACCACGCCTATCCGCGAACAGTACGGACTGCTCGGCAGCACGGTTATCCTCGGTCGTCTCCGCTTCCACGCGAAGTTCGAAGCGATTGCCGTCACGGACTTGCACTTCACCACGGTGGCTGGCCTCGGTCAGTCCATCGATCGGATCGAATTGTACAAAGGCTTGTCGCAGACGGCCTTCGCCAGTGCGACCATTGGTGCGGCCGGCGCTGACGAAGTGCCCCACATCTACAACGGGCAGCCAGCCGAAACGCTCGTTGCCCAGATGGAGTACAGACAACTGGTCATCTCGGATAACCAGGACGAAATCGTCACCATCGTCGCCCGCCTGAAGACCGATGTGGCAGGCGGTAAAATTAACGAGCCGCTGCAGTTCGTCATCGTTTCCACCCCGGTGTCCAACAACTCCACGGGTGAGGGGGCCATCCGCGCCCGCGGCGATGTGTCCAGCAACAACCTGCTCGCCAACAATGGCAACGCCACAGCTGATGGCGAAGTGTTCATCGGCCGGCTCACCCCGGCTCCTACAAACCAGGATATCCTCACGGGTATTCAGGTGACAACGGCCTCCATGATCACGGCCGTCACCAACGCCAACCCGGATGGCCAGAGCAGCAACTCTATCCCCAGCGGAAAGAGCCGCGCGGTCGGCCAGTTCAAATTCACGGCCGCCCCGAACAACAACTCGAAAAATGGCCTGAACAAGGTGAGGATTGACGAACTCCCCCTCATACTGGCCATCACCGGTCGGGAAGTGGATGCCGACCGCGTCTTCTTCTATAACAAGGCAGACGCGATTACCCACGTACAAGGACACCTCGTCGATGCCAATGGCAACACCTTGCAAGGAATGGTGAAGGACGGCCTGTACGGCATGGTCATCACCACCAGCGACGACATCAGTCGCTTCATCGAACAGGGGACCGACCAGACCTTCGTGGTAGAGCTGGACATCAACGTCCCAAGCTCTCCCCCGATTGGCTCGGCATCGCTGCAGGTGTCGCTCGACACCTCGAAGATCAAGTGGACCTCGCTGGATAACAGCGCGGCCACCACCGCCTCGTACGTCGGGCTCAAACTGGCGGACTCCATCGTGAAGTCCACGCTCTACCAGAGCTAACCCAAAACCTGAGAAAGCCATATCCCAAGGGCCTTCCCCTAACCCCCTCCCGCGCATGCGCAGGAGGGGGTTTTTCTATGTACGCCAGTTATGTACCTATGCTTCGTTGGCACACGCTTGCGCTGGATAGAAATGGTTCCAAGCGCCCACAAGTAAGCGAAGCGCCAGTATACAGACAAAGAAGACGCATATGAGCCATGGGCAAAAAGCCGGATTTCTGCTATAATTATTCGATATGTCTCTTCTCTCCCCCGCTTCCATTGCCGTGGTTGGTGCCTCCAGTGAGGAAGGCAAAGTGGGCAATTATATTTTTAAAAATATTCTTACGCAGGGATACGCGGGAGCGCTGTACCCGGTAAATGCCAAACACCCGGAGGTACTAGGACAAAAAGCCTATGCCACCGTGGCGGACATTCCCGGCCTGGTTGATATGGCAGTGATTGTTACGCCCGCACCAACCGTGGTGCAGATTGCCCGGGAATGCGGAGAGAAAAACGTGCGGACACTGGTGGTTATTTCCGCCGGCTTCGGCGAGCTGGGAACAAAAGAAGGAAAGGAGCAGGAAGCGGCGCTTGGCGCCGTCTGTCATGAGTACGGTATACAGCTTATCGGCCCCAACTGTCTGGGCATCCTCCGCCCGTCCATCGGGCTGAACGCATCGTTTGCCGAGACACTGCCGAAAACCGGCGCCACGGCGCTCCTTAGCCAGTCCGGCGCCATGGCCGTTGCCATCATGGATTCTTCGGCGTCACTGCAGCTTGGCTTTTCACTGGTAGTAAGCATGGGCAATAAAGCCATGATGGATGAATGCGACTTTCTGGAGATCTGCGAACAGGACGCCGAAACCGATGTCATCGGTCTGTACATCGAGAATATTCGCGATGGCCGCCGCTTTCTGGAAATCGCCAGCCGCGTGGCTATTACCAAACCGATTGTTGTGATTAAATCCGGTGTCTCCCAGCGCGGCGTCCATGCCGTTTCATCCCACACGGGAGCCATGGCCGGCTCGGAGAGCGGCATTGCAGCCGTCTGTTCACAGGCCGGCATTCACCGCGCCAAAACCACCGAAGAATTTTTAGATATTCTGCGCACGCTTTCCAGCCAGCCGCGTCTGCTGTCACCGAATATCGCCGTTATCACCAATGCCGGCGGGCCGGGCATTCTGGCTACCGATGCGGCCGACAAAGAAGGGCTGATACTGGCCCAGCTGGAGCCAAAAAATAAAACACTGTTGCAGCAGCTGCTCCCGGTGGCCGCCAGTACCGAAAACCCGGTTGATGTTCTGGGCGACGCCAAAGCCGAGCGTTACAAGATGGCACTCGAAGCATGCGGCAAAGACCCGAATATTGATGGTCTGGTTGTCATTCTCACGCCGCAGATTATGACGCCGGCCGTGGCTATCGCCAAAGAAATTATCAGTCTGCAGACGCACTATCCGCTCATGCCCATTGTCACCAGTTTTATGGGCGATGCCGGCATTCAGGAAGCCCAGCAACTGTTACATACACACGGCATTCCCAATTTCTCCACCCCCGAGCGCGCCATGCATGCGCTGGAAAACCTGCAGCGCCGCCAGCACAAGGGCCATGAAAAACCCGCCAGAATAACAACCGAGCGCTCCGAAAAAGCACTCTCGCTTGTCTGCAGCCAGCAGGGACTATTGTCCCCGGACATTACCAAAGAACTTTTCAACCTGTATAACCTGCCCACTCCGGAGCAGGAAGTGGCGCTTACGGTTGACGATGCCGTGAAGATTGCCGAACGTATCGGCTATCCGGTGATTGCCAAAATTTCCTCGCCGGAAATTCTGCACAAGACGGATATTGGCGGCGTGCGGGCAAATTTACAAAATGAGTTTGATGTCCGCGCGGCGTACCAGGAAATTCTGGATAACGTCACCGCCTACGATGCCGATGTCTACCTGCAGGGCATTCTGATTCAGAAATTTCTCCCGGCCGGCAACGAATTCATTGTCGGCGCCGCATCCGATGCCAGCTTCGGCCATTTAATTATGATCGGCCTCGGCGGTATTTACACCGAACTCTTTAACGATGTGAGCTTCCGCATCGTCCCCATTACCGAAGTGGAAGTGTACGAAATGCTGCAGGAACTCAAGTCCTGGAAACTGCTTTTGGGCATGCGCGGCAAAAGCCAGTCCGATATTGCCGCTCTGGTGAAAATCGTCGCCAGCATCTCCGAACTCGTCACCGACTGCCCCTGCATCCGCGAACTGGATTTAAACCCGGTCTTCGTGGACGAAAACGGCACGATTGTGCTGGATGCGAAGGTGGTGGTGGGGAAGTAAGGTTTTTCGTTGGTTGGTTTATCGTTTTCTGGTGGGTTGATTGGTTTTTTGGTTGATTGGAAACATGAAAATAAAAATGCCAGTATTATCGTTTCATCTATTGAGAGTGGCCCTTCGAGGCCGCGGATGTCCGATCAGAATATACAGAACAAATTGTCCAAAGCTCCTTGTCGTAATGGACGTTGGTTCGTTTTTCGTTTGTTCGTTTTTCGTTTTTAGAAGTTAATTGGTTTTTTTGGTTGATTGGAAAGATCAAAGAACATCTTCTCAGCCATCTTTGTAGGTGTTACAGGTAAACTATATATTATTTTATAAAATATATTTTATGTCAATAAAAAATGCCACTGTACGAACTATTTACCTATCCGATAAACCAATCAACCAAAAAAACCAATCAACCTTTGCCCGAACTTCGCTACACTTACTTCTATGTCCAAGGTCAGTATTCTCATGCCTACGTATGAACCGGATCCGAATCATATTCGGGAGGCTGTTGAATCGGTTATAAATCAGACGGAGAGAGACTGGACACTCATCATTCATGACGATGCATCCAAGGCCCATGTAAAAGCCATGATTGATGAATTCTTGTGGGATCCGCGTATTACCTTTTCACGCAGCAAAAAACGGCTGGGAATCGGCGGGAACTGGAATGCATGTCTTAAAAAGGCAACGGCGCCTTACGTACAATATTTATTTCAGGATGATGCCTGGGAGACAACCTATCTGGAAAAATCCATAGCCGCACTGGACAGCGAGCCGTCTGTCGGGCTGGTAGCCGTCGGGCATCACTATCAATTTGATGCGCATGATTCAGTGCCCGGTACACAAATGCCGTCTATCTACCACGAAGTGCTGGCGGAACAATTACTGCTTACAGCCGGCATACAGAACGGCCCGAACTTTGTACTTACATGGGCCGAAAAAGGATTGCGGCCGAATATTGTGGGCGAACCCAGCTTCGTCATGATCCGCACGGTTGTCGCCAATGCCGCCGGACCGTTCCGCGAAGATCTGCCGCAGGGGCTGGATATAGAATACTGGATCCGCCTCTTGTGCCGGAGTGACATTTTTATTATCAAAGACCACTTGGGTTTCTTCCGCGTGCACGAAAAAGCCGCCAGCAGCCAGAATAACAATGCCGGAGCCGGGCTGACGGACAGACTCCGGTGCTTTGAAGTCCTCGTTGCCAACACGCCCGACACCCAAAAAAAGAAGCGTGCAAAAGCGGCGGCACGAAAAGCACTGCAGCATATGATGGCCAAGTACTTTCACCGCACACGGGCGGGCGGCGGCACGGGCGGTTTGGACAAAAAATTTCTCGCAAAATTCTGCCTGAGGCATCCGCTTATGGTAACACGAGCGCTGCTAAAGAGCCGAGGTAACTAGCTCTTATAATTTGAACGCCATCCCCCGCCGGCAAAAGATGCTTATTGCCTACAATTATCTTTTCATTACATTCCCGTATTGTTACTCTACAAAGGTATTGTTTCGTTCTCCCTCACCGTATGAAATTAAAAGCTCTCATGGAACATGCCGTGCAGATTGGCATGAACAGCGACCCGCGTGGAAAGGAATACATTGAAAAGCAGCTCAAGAAGCAGAAAGACAAATGGGAGAAACTGAAAGACGATAACGAAAAGGAGATGTTCGATACCGAACGGACGTGGAACCCGTATGCCGATTCCCGTATTATCAACGGCTCCGGTGATGAAGAAGTGCAGACACTCATGATCGGCATAGATATTGAAACACCCGAAATCCTACTGGCCGACAGGCTCCGTGAAAAAGGACAGAAAATCGATGCCATCTTTATCCACCACCCGGAGGGACGGGCATTGGCCGACTTGGAAAAAGTAATGCCCATGCAGGCGGACTTGCTGGCGCTGCACGGCGTACCGGTGAACCAGTCCGATGCCCAGATTCGTCCGCGGATGGAACGCATCTGGCGCGCCATTCACGCCGATAACCTCTTCCGCACCGAGCGCGCCGCCGAACTCATGGGCTTCCCGGCTTTCACCTGCCATACCATTACCGACAACCTCGTCTGGAGATTTATAGAGGAAACCATTTGTGCCAAGCAGTTTGATGACCTGAATGAAGTGGTGAAAGCGCTGGAAGAAATTCCGGAATACAAGTACTACGCCAAAAAAGGTAACCCGCCCATTATCGTAAACGGCAGCGGCTCCAGCCGGCCGGGAAAAATAGTAGCCACCGAATTCACAGGCGGCACCAACGGCCCGGAAGAATTTCTGGAGTCACAATCCAGAGCAGGCATTGGCACCATCCTGTCTATGCACGTAACCGAAAAAACTCTGGATGAAGCCAAGAAGCACCACGTAAACATGATTCAGTGCAGCCACATGGCCAGCGATGCCATGGGTATCAATTTACTGCTGGATAAACTGGAAGCCGAAGGGCATATATTTGAAACGGTTGATGTGTCGGGCTTTATCCGCGTAAAGAGAAATTCATAACAGTGCGCTTGCGTACAATACGCAGAATCTCCATGGCAGCCGGGGGAATACATCCCCCGGCTGCCACCTTTCATAAACACTTAGACATCAGTACAATAAGCCTGTTATCTCACTTCTATGCCGACATTAAACCGACCCGGCATTATTGATATTCTGCGGGGCTCGTTTGAATTTTACCGTAAGCACAGTGCGCTTAACTGGGTCATGCTCTGGCTCATGATTCTGCCGGGCATCGGCTTGAACCTACTGAAAAGCCTGCTGAAGTACGGCACTGTCAATGTACCAAACTACCAAAGCCAATTACCGCTGCGCATTGTCATTGGCGTCGGTGCGCTGGCGCTCATTATTATTGTGCTGTGGGGCACGGCTTCCGTCATGGTTATTGGCAAGCGGCAGATCCAGAACAAAGCCGGACGGGCGCGTACATCGTTTAAAACCGTGCGTCAGGAATCACGTATACTGGTTGGCCGCCTGTTCTTCACGAATGTTATTCAGACGTACACTGCGCTGTATTACAGCCTACTGTTCACTGTGCCAGCACTTATGTACCTGCTTATTCATCCGACTTGTCAGATACAGAGTAAGAACTGGCAGGCGACAACCAGCTGCCTGTGGCCTGTCCTGCTGATGACGCCGCTTCTCATCCCGGCACTTGTCTACCTGCTGCGCACCATATTCTACGGTGTCATTATTGCCACCGAGGACAAGGCATATCGCGAAGCACTGCGCCGCAGCATGGAAGTAACCAAAGGCTCACTGTTGTACATACTGACAATCGTTCTCGGCTTGGCAATTATTATGTACGTGCCGGTATTGGCTCTTGTGTCCGTCCTTCAAATTCTGGCGGGCACAAGCATGAACCTTATTACGAGTACATTGCTCTCCATTCTGGATAATTCGCTCCACAGCTTCGGCTGTATGCTCATGATTTTGAGTGTGGTTTCGCTCTATGGCATTCTGCGTGACGGCGGAGCCAAAGAAGAACCCAAACCGCTCGGCCGGCCAAAGAAAGGTGAGACTCGAACAAAGATAAAAGAGGTGAAGCCATCGTCCCGTTCCAGGTCTTCCAAATAACATATGACGTGGGGACTGGTTCTTTCCGGTGGTGTGGCTTGTGGCATTGCCAACGGCGGCATCATTGAAGTGCTGGAGCGGGAAAAGCTGCGTCCAAGCGCCGTAGCCGGCAGCAGCATGGGTGGCATTATTGGCGGGCTGTACGCATTCGGCGTGCCAATAGAGGATATTCATGCTCTTAGCAAAATGCTGTCGTTTCTTAAAATTGTATCCATGCAAAAGAAACCGTTCCAGCATGGGTTGCACAGCGGCCTGTTCCGGCAGAATTTTACGGATGTCATCTACCCGCTCATTGGGGACGCCCGCATTGGCGATTGCCAGATCCCCTTCCTATGCATTGCCGGACGCGTACGCCAACCGCTGGAATGGCAAAAAGCATTTTCCGGCGGCCTGCTGGAACATGCCGAAAAACGCATAGAAAAATATATATTTCCGCCCGATACAAAACTGCTGGATGCCCTTCTGGCCACCAGTGCCATGCCGGTCCTTTTTGCTCCCGTGGAAGTAAACGGCGATATGTTTGTAGACCTGGTGAACTTCGGTTCCATTCCCACCCGCACCATGCGGGAAAGCTATGACCCGGATAGAATTATTGCCACCAACACCGAACCCGGCTGGCAATCCGTTTCCGGTTTTCTGCCAAAGCCACTGCAGGAATTCACCAAAGCCGGCTATATCTCGCTGGAGGAAAGCAAACGCTCCTGTGACTTGCTCATCGAGCCCCAAAAAGCATACGGCCCGTTCAGGTTCGACAAAGCGGAGGCGTTTTGGGCAGCCGGTAAGGCAGAAGCAGAAAAAAGATTGGAAGAAATTAAAATATGCCTATCTGTATAAGATGGCATATTACACAGGTCGGCCCGGCCACTCCTGGCTGCCATAATAAGTAGAGTATTCAGCTCTTTAGATACAATGTCATACTTTCTTCATCATGATAATCATACGGTCTTTATAACCGCATTTCTCATAAAAAGTATGCGCACCCACGTTTGGCGCAAAGCAATCCACCTGGAAGACATCACATTTTTGTTTCTGAAAATATAACTCCATACTTTTCATTAATCGAACTCCAAGTCCCATGCGTCGGGCCTGCTTTGCTACATACATCTCTAAAATAATTCCTGCTTTCATGGGAAGATCCACTAACAAATCATCATAGCTAGGCTCCGGAATAATTCCTGCAATACAGCCGACAATTATATTCTCTGTGTCTTCCGCTACATATATTGCTCCAGTTGCATTTTGTACTTTTGCCACAACATTATTCCAATAGGCCCGATCGTCATAATCAGTGCCGGATCGAACATAATGCAATGAATCAGTAGCTGCAATGTGCTCCTGCAATTCGCGCATACACGAAACCAGCGATTCAAAATCAGAATCCCTGTATTCGCGTATAGCAATCGACATTATACAACACCCACCTGCTTCAATATTTTTCCGAAGATGGCTGGCTCATGGATGGCCATTTCGCTGAGTACTTTACGGTTAAGGCCCAGGTTATTGTCTTTGGCGGCTTTGATGAATACGGAATACGTAACACCCTGGGAGCGCAAAGCGGCATTCAGACGGACAATCCAGAGAGCGCGGAATGTGCGCTTCTTCAGGCGGCGGTCGCGGTAACTATTCAAACCTGCCTTAAGTACAGCTTCGTTCGCTTTCTTAAACGTACTGGACCGCATGCCGCGGTATCCTTTCGCCAGATCGCGAATCTTCTTGTGACGATTGTGCCGGACGGTACCTCGCTTGACGCGCATGATCTAGAAAGGAAAAAGGTGGATTACAAGTAGGGGACGGTCAACTCCAAACGCTTTATGTCGCGGTCGTTGGCCACAATGGTACGGTTCAAACGCTTCTGGCGCTTGCTCTTCTGCTGCAAAAGGTGACTCCTTCCACGGCGCTTGAATGCCAGTTTACCGCTGCCGGTACGCCGGAGACGTTTCTTGGCGCCGCTGTGTGACTTCATTTTTGGCATAATTCGTGAGTGCAACGAGCTAGAAGGGCTGGGAGTATAACTATCTACCGGATAAATGCAAAAGAAAAACCCGCTGAAAGCTATAAGCCATGAGCTTTGAGCTATGAGTTGACCGGATTATACGAAGAAACAGGATAAACACAAGATAAAAGCTCATGCACGTCAGAATGACGTGCATGAGCGGACTTCAGCAGACAATCTCCGGCATTATTGCCAGATCGCCAGGTTCGCACCATTGAGAGGGACATCAATCCGCAGCTGTACCGCGGGCGGAACCACCCACAGTACATAAGGATTACTCCCCTGCTCGGGTGACCGCTGCAGTTCAGGCAACTGAGAAAGGTTCTCCAGAAAGCTGAAAAAGGTCCACTGCCGATTCCGGGTGACGTACATCGCTAGGAGAAGCTCGCCAGAGGCAAGCCGTGAATCTTCATTCGCATGCGAAAACCGTTTTCCATGGGCCTCCACAATGTGAGCCTGAAGGTTTCCTTCGTATGTGTAATACAACAACGAATCCTCCGTTGATGAACCAAAAGAACTGAAGTCTCTATATTGATCTTAATACACTCTTTCCATAAGTCAACGTACGAGACAATAAAAAAATCCCGGGCTTATTGATGAAGAGTCCAATAAAGAATCACTGAAGAATCATCTACCTTTTCGGCCGTAAAATAGCCACAAACTGATTGCCCTGCATTTTTACATCATCTTCCACATCAGCGACATCCGCCAGACCGGCAATCAGCGCTTTTAACTTTTGGGCTGCATAATCTTTGTTACTCAGCTCGCGGCCGCGCAGACGAACGGCAAATTTTACCAAATGACGTTCGGCCAGGAACTCCTTGGCGCGATCAGCCAGTCTGTCCAAATCATGCTTTTCGGTACGGAAGCCGAATTTAAGCATTTTTACTTCCACCTGCTTGCTGTGCGCTTTCTGCTTCTTCTCCTTTTTCTGCATCTGGTACAGGTAATGACCAAAATCACCGATTTTCACCACGGGCGGCACGGCTTTTGGTGATACTTCAATAAGATCAAATCCCTCATCGCGGGCACGCTCGAGGGCGTCCGCAATGGTAAGCGTTTCGGCTTTTCCGTCTTCCGCCACGAGCATTACTTCCGGTGCGCGGATCTGTTCATTCATACGGGGACGCTTTTCCTGTCGCTGCTGGGATGGAACGTGTTTGGATCGTTGACGCAGAGAAATGGGGGGAATGTATCGAATGCATGCTAAGAAAGGAACGCCGCAGAGTCAAGCGTCCAAACGTAATTACTTGGCATTCCGTGCGTACAACTGGAAGACAACCGAGAGATCGTATCCGTCATCTGTCACATGCTTTGCCGACAGGGACGTAACGGTTGCCAGTGGAAATGGCCAGACATCCCCGGCAGACAGAGCCTGGGTAAGCGTGCCCGTAAACAGATTCTTCACCTGTATAAGCAATGGAGAGGTGAGAACAGTCCTGGCCACCAGCGCACAGCGCTCAGACGAAAAAGAGCCGACCAGCCTGTCGGTATACGATACTGCATCCTGCGCAAAGACGTGCAGGTCCGTACCCAGAACATCGTTCACCGCATCTGCCGCCGACGGACCTTCTTCTTCCAGACAGGCAAGCAGAGACCGGCGATCCGCCGTAGCCAGAGCATCGTTCACTGTTAAATACCCCATGACATGAAAAAGCTGCAGCCATTCGGTAAGTCCGGCAGCGGTGACACGCACAAGCATATGCACATTTCGGCTGCTTACATCTTTATGCAGCGTATCCGGTTTGAACTGTTCAAACTCCACAGATGCCGACCCGGCCTGGTCTCCCTGCTTTTCCAGAACGGTACTCACGCGATCCAGCAACGTAAGCAGGCGGTCATGATTGTCTGCATGCGGCAGAACATAGAGCGCAATGCGTTCATCCGCGGAGCCGGTCTGCACGGCGGCATGTAATTCGGCACGGTCCACCTGCTGACTAAGGAGTGTTTCCCGGCGCTCCAGGGTTACAAGACTGGCTGCCAACGGCAATGACTGAAAATCGGTTTCGCGAATGGAATGCGCATGCTCCGCCACCAGAAAACCGGAAAGTATCAGCAGGACACAGCCAATGGCAATAAACACAAGCGACCGCTGCAGGCGTGACAGAGTAATCATGGAAGAGTGACTGTAAAAGAGAACGGCGAATGCATGCCGGTTGCCGCATCATTCATGCGCACAAAGCGCGGCAGCTCCACATGCGTCACGCCATCCAGCGCACCAATGGCATCCACCAGCTGGGCCAGAACCGTCATGCTCCGGAAACCGACCGACCGGACATCACCGGCAAGCACGAGCGTGTGATCCGCAGCACTAAAACTCACTTCATTGAACCGTATGGCACCGGGCACGGGGGAAACCGAGGCGGCTGCCTGCCGCACTTTTTCAAACACCAGACTCATATCCGGCTGAACCTGCCGGGCGTCGCGCAGGGCAATGTACGCCGCGTCATGCACGGGCAACAGCGCCGCATCCCGCCTGGTTTGCAGTGCCTGAATACCGGCCGTGAGTTCGGCTTGCTTCCCCGAAAGCTGAGACGCGTTATATAACTGGCCGTTCACATCTACCCGCGCCCAGAGCGGCAGCAGAAGCAGCCAGGACAAAAAAAGCAGCCCGGCAAGAATGGCACTAAAAAGCAAAAATGGCATGGCCAGGTGTTCTATAACAGCCGCACGCGTGAGGCGCTGTGGCACTACCAATGGTGAAAGTTGGTTTTGCATGAGTATTTCTCCTTATTATAGCGGAAAAGAAGGATTTTTTCTACCTGTAAAAAGCCCTTTTCCGCTATGGAAAAGACAGTTGATTATGAGGCAGACTCAACAGAAACCTCCTTACAATGAGAAAGTGTGATGGACTAACGATAATGAGTGTAGTAAACAAACATAATCACGCGCAGGCTTAACTTTTCTGCCTTTCCTGCCCTCTTTGCCATTTCTTCCTCTCTTCATTCTTTCGCTGTACTATGGAGCAGAAATAATCCATTCCCCCTTTCCATGGAAGAACTGCTGCAAAAATTACAGGAATTGCACTCAGCAGTAAGCCAGGGCAAGGACTCTCTTTGAGGCCCACGGCATTCCGCAGCACATCAAAGAGCTGGAAATACAAACCGAAGACCCCAATATCTGGAGCGACAACCAGGCGGCGCAGGTGCTATTTGGCAAACTGAAAATTCTACGCAAACAGTGGGAGCCTATACATTCGGTCTACGAAGATGCCAATGCATTACTGGAGATGGCGGCGCAGGCGACAGAAGACGATGTACCGGCTTTCCAGAAAGATTACGACAGCATTGCCGCACGCTGGAGCACGCTGGAAACACAGCTGTATTTAGGCGGCGAGTTTGATGCGGGCAATTGTTACCTGTCCCTTACCAGCGGCGCCGGCGGCACGGAGGCGCAGGATTGGGCGTCCATGCTGGCACGCATGTATGTGCGCTACTGCGAACGCCAGGGCTGGCAGGCGAATATTCTGGAACGGACCGATGGCACGGAGGCGGGCATCAAGTCTCTTACCATTCATATTGTCGGCGATATGGCCTACGGAAATTTAAAGTGTGAACGCGGCACGCACCGCCTGGTACGGCTCTCCCCTTTCAATGCCAAGAGTCTGCGCCAGACAAGCTTTGCGCTGGTGGAAGTGCTGCCGGAAATTACGGAGACCGATGAAGTGGAGATTAACCCCAATGACTTACGCGTGGATACGTATCGCAGCGGCGGTGCCGGTGGCCAGCATGTGAATAAGACTGACAGCGCCGTGCGCCTGACACATATTCCAAGCGGCATAGTGGTTGCCTGCCAGACCGAACGCAGCCAGATGCAGAACCGCGCCCAGGCCATGAACATGCTGCGCGCCAAACTGTTGGAAAAAAAGCGCGCCGAAGATGCCGACCAGAAAAAAGAATTGAAAGGCGCCACCAAGTCCGCTGATTTCGGCCAGCAGATACGCAGCTATGTCCTGCACCCGTACCAGATGGTAAAAGACTTACGAACCGATACCGAAACGAGTGATACAGCCGGGGTTTTGGATGGCGATATTCAGCAGTTTATTGACGCGGAATTAAAGAGAGAGGCGAGCCTGTAGTCATGTTAGTTTTTGGTTCTTGGTTGTTAGTTGTTGGTTCGGGCATTCTGTCGGACAATGGATACTTATCCAAATTTGTGATGTTAGCTATTCAGAATGACTGCTCGGTCCTGACGAATCCACATTCAGTAAATGAACTTTAATCTTTAGCCGTATGTCTTGGCGTACAAAAGAGACATGCAATAAGAAATATAATCAAAAATAGGCCGTAAACGATAAAAAACACTGAAGGATCATTTACAATTGGATGAAGCTCGGGAGTGCAGGCTAGTGGCGTATTGATAAAAAATCTCTGAATAAAATTACCAGCCGAACCTCTGGCATCACCACAATCTCCAATATTAAACAACAAAGCAGATAGCTGACTGATGAAAACAATGAAAAGAAATATTTTATGAATAAATATAAAATGCACGCCTGCTATGTATCGTATGCCGCAGATAGCAAATAGGAAAACAGTAATCACTCCAGCGATACCTAATCCACTTAATCCTTCCAAGATAGAAGTCCATCCGCCACTTGTTATATAGAATAGGAAGACGCTCAATAAGCTATACACAATAAATCCAATAATAAAAACCCATGATTTTATTTTCCACCAAGTATTATTCAAGTGCATGCACAAAGCCTAGCACACGAATAAAACTAAAAAAACCGACCCTTACGGATCGGTCTCTTTGTAAGAATGAACGCGGAGGACTAAAGGTCTTCTGGGCGTACAGTCTTGCGGCCGTTCTTGGTGGCACGGTCAGCAGCCTTCTTGATAGCTTCCTCGAGGAAAGCGGATGCGGCCTCTGGGAAATCACCAGCGGTCATCATGTCGTGCTTCTTCAGAAGCTCTTTGATCGCAGATGCGACAACGTAACTCATAAAAGATGAGAGAAAAGAATAAAGACAGAATTGATTCTAGATATGCCTAAACGATGCGCAAGGGGAAAATGATCATGTCAGCTAAGCTAGACATTCCGGTGTCGTAGGATGCTTTTTCCTCAGGTATAAGCACAAAAAACCTGTTTTTAAGCGCGAATTTTGATAATAGCGAGTCGATAATTCAATTTGAACGTCAACTCCGCTTCTTGCAGAAAGATGGTCAAAATGAGGATTTTCCTTAAAAAGTCCCGGCTTCATCTACAGATAATATTGCGACATTCGGCCTGTTTTTCATTGAATTATCTATCATCCCGGCACTTTAGCGGCTAGGAATGAAAAGTCAGCAGTCGTCATATATAGAAAAACTGGCCTGCCGGCCGTAGTCAGCCGCGGCTGACGAAGGCTGGCGGAGAGAGAGGGATTTGAACCCTCGATACCCTTACGGGTATACACGATTTCGAGTCGTGCGCTTTCGACCACTCAGCCATCTCTCCAGAGACGAGCACGAGAATGCCCTTAGATACACCGTGTGACAAGTGACGTTTGTGTTTCATGGAAAGCCGGCGGAAAATACGGACATGAAAAATCTTTCACTCAAAGAGCTTCAAACTATTCCCGGTATCGGCAAAAGCATTGCCGAAGATTTATGGAATATAGGTATTCAGTCTGTTGCTGATTTACAAAACAAGAACCCGGAGGATCTATATAATCGCTCCTGCGCGTTTCAAGGAGCAACAATTGATCGATGCCTGCTATACACCTACCGCTGCGCCGTCTACTTTGCATCCACAAAAAACCACGACCCGGAAAAATTGAAGTGGTGGAAATGGAAAGACAGCTAGGTTTATTGGTTTATTAGTGGACTGGTTGATTGAACAGATAATTCGTTAGTTCGTTTGTTGGTTGGTTCGTTTTTCGTTCAGCTGCATAACCATAAACAAACAAACGATAAACGAACCAACAAGTCGTTGTTCCAATCAACCAATAAACCAATCAACTCACAGGCAACACCCCTGTCCGCTTCGTCGGATCAACCCATGGTAATCCCAAGGCTGTATAAATCTCCTCTTCGCTTTTCTGGGCAATCACCTTCTCACCTTCCGACAGACAGTATTCATTCAGTTTCCAGCCGCGTTCAATCGCCTTTTTCCGCAGGCTGATGTTGTGCTCCTTGTCACCGGTAAAGTAGAGAAGTGCGCTTCCCCACTCCTCCTCTTTGACGAACCGGATATCCACCCGCAATAAGTTCTGCAAGTTAAACGACAGTTTGGTTCCGCCTTTGGCAACCACCTCTTTTACCAGCGGAAGATGCGCCACCAGATCGATCACCTTCTCCGGGTCCTTTGTTACAACCAAAATATCCACGTCGCCGACTGTCGGCTTCTGTCGTCTGTACGAACCCGCTGCTTCCGCTTTTTCCACGCCGGGCACCGCGCGCACGGCTTTTAATATTTCTTCTACATCAGAAACGATTTCTTCACGCGGATATCTTTTTGAGCGCTCCGTCACCTTGCGCGCATTCTCCAGAATTTTCTGTTCCAGGTGCTCTGACATGCGCGATAGATTCCGTAATTTCCCTTCTTCGGCGGCTTTAATCAAATCCGCCACTGTTTTAATACCAAGCTCTTTCTGGAATTCCCGCACGCGCTTGGGGCCCATATCATCTATATCCAGGAGTTCCGCGGAAATATCCCCGAATTCCGCTCGCAGTTTTTCCAGGTTTTTAATGGTGCCCGTCTGCAGATACTCCACAATTTTTGCCGCCGTCGCTTCGCCGATACCGGAAATTTTCTGCAGCTCCTTTTCATCGCCCAGCTCGGCTACATCTTTGTCCAGATCATCCAGCACCTGTGCCGCACGTCGGTAGGCATTCGGCTTAAAGGCAACACCCTGCTCGTCCAGCAACGCGGCAATCTGCCGGAACAGCGATGCAATGCGTTTGTTGTTTTCCATAAGGCTGAGTATAGAACGTTTTATAAAAAACTAAAATGCCGCCATCCCTGTTTCCAGGGATGGCGGCATACTGTATTCCTAAGACAGGCTAACCCATACGCACCTCTCTTTACCGGAACAAGAATGTGATCCCGAAGGATCACGCCACAAGGGTTGAATACCATTGAGGAGGCCGACCGGCCGTCGCCCTCGAAAACGGCACACTCCGCAATGTACGGGCATGGTACTGACTTTTCTGTATAGGTCAAACAGGCTATAGATTTTTGTATCATAAGTATTCATCCAATCTTTGAAAAAGATGAATAATCATGCCCTAAAGAACATTATATACAGAACTCCACTCTTAAAGCTGCCGGCCATCCACAAAAGTGGATGGCACGGCCTAGAGAAAAGGATCAGTCCTGACCTTTCACCAGATGCGCAAGATCATGTGGCCGGAGAAGCTGCTTCAAAGTAGGAGGCTTGGAGCTCCGTTTCTTTTGGGATGCTTTCCTCTCTCTGGCCACTTCCTGCTGCAAGACTGATCGAAATTTTTTGGCCATGATGAAATCCTTTTCAGGATATCCGCCCTTTGCCTCACACCGTGTGAGTACAACAAAGAACAGAGTTCTATATACGGCTTTTCGCTGATAACAAAGAGCTGCGAGAAAGAATATGATCTGCATTCTGACAATAAAGAGAGCCCGCCTCCCGGTAAATCCGGGGGGCGGGACAAGGCGTCAGGCCCTGCGGGCGGCACGAGACGGGCGAATCGAGTAAGCCTTGGGCAAGCGACGGCGAGTAGCGGCGAACGGCTTTGAGTCCGTTTTTGGCTCCGGCTGCTGCTCGCTGACCAGCGGCTCGTAAATGCGCGGCTTCCTGCAATTCGTGACAATGACCGCCTGGATCTCGGGAGGAAGCACCGCGAGCTTCGCAGTGTCGACGTCCTTCAGACCTTTGGGGGTCAAATTTGCCTCGGTCCAGCCCAAATGCATGAGGGCGAAAGCGGGAACGCGATCCATGATTACCTCGTTGCTGACACCATGAGCCTTCTACTGACGCCCCTCCAGGGGAATCAGTACTTTGCAGTAAAGAAGGCAGATCATATTCCGAAAATTTCAAAGACCAAACCGTACCGATACATCGGTACAAAAAGGAATGTGCTTATGGTAGAGACATGTCAAGAATTCACGAGAAAATTACCTCCGAAACACTCCATTTTTGCTTACAAATAGGAAAAAATCGCCTATGTATCATTTTCTGTTCCACGTAAAAACATCATAAGGCCGGACACTGTCCGGCCTGTACCAAAACTCAAGACTCAAAATTCACTTGCCGGCCATAGCCTTAGAGGCAACGGCTGGAGACTCACAGCTCACAGCTCATAACTCTTACGTTCCCTCCTCCCAGCTGGAAATATATTTCGCCTGTTCATCGGTTAAAGCATCAATAGACAGACCCATGGCTTTCAGCTGCAAATCGGCAATATACTGGTCAATATCCGGCGGCATGGTAAGTACGCCTGCCGGAAGTTTGCCTTTATTTTTTACCAGATACTCACAGGCCAACGCCTGGCCGCAGAATGACAGACTCATCACCTCGCTTGGGTGGCCTTCGGCGGATGCCAGGTTTACCAGACGTCCTTCGCCGGCCACGTAGACAATGCGACCATTGGATAACTTGTATTCATCCAGATAATGACGGACACGGCGCTTGCCTGTTGCCCTGGCCTCCAGAGTTTTCAAATCAATCTCGGCATCAAAGTGACCGGAGTTCGCCAGCACGGCACCGTCTTTCATGCTTTCCATATGTGCGTACGAAACGACGTTCAGGTTTCCCGTGACGGTAATAAACAAATCGCCCTGCCTGGCAGCTTCCGCCATTGGCATAACACGGTGGCCGTCCATAGCAGCCTGAAGAGCGCGGAACGGATCAACTTCGGTGACAATCACCTGGGCACCCATTCCCTGTGCGCGCATGGCAACCCCTTTGCCGCAACTTCCGTAGCCCAGAACCACCACAATTTTACCGGCAATCAGCATGTTGGTGGAACGCAAAATGCCGTCGAATGTACTTTGGCCGGTTCCATAGTAGTTATCCATCATGTGTTTGGTCTTGTTGTCGTTCACAGCCACCATGGGAATTTTTAAGGCGCCATCCGCTTCCATGGCTTTCAGGCGCTGCACACCGGTTGTGGTTTCCTCACAGCCGCCAATGAGTGTGCTCAAAAGCTCCGGGTGATTCTTATGCATCATGCTGATAAGGTCGCAGCCGTCATCAATGGTAATGTCCGGTTTTTTTCCCACAACAGCCTGCAAAAACTTATAGTAATCTTCGGTACTCTCGCCTTTGTACGCCCATACTTCCACGTTCGCCTCCTCGGCAAGAGCCGCCGCAATGTCATCCTGCGTGCTCAGCGGGTTACACCCGGTAATAGCTACCTTTGCGCCGCCGGCAGTCAGCGTGCGGACAAGAATCCCTGTCTCTTTGGTAACGTGCAGCGCCATACCGATTGTTAAACCGGCAAACGGCTTTTCTTTCGCAAAGCGATCACGCACAACAAGCAGCGCGCCCATGTGCTTCTCGGCAATTTCCAGATTCATACGGCCCTGTGCGGCAAGTGACGGGTCTTTAACGTGGGACATGATTCTTAGAGGGAATAGAAGACGAAGAGAAATCAGAGGATAATTGAAAATGAAAAATTTCCCAGCTAAAAATTTACAGCCACCTGTCAGGTTGAGCCTGTCGAAACCTAGTCCGAGAGGACAATAAAGAATTCGATTTTTTTCCGAGTGGAGGTTTAGACAAAGACCACATTTCGACAAGCTCAATGTGACAGTATGAACCTACCATGAAAATCTCTCCCCATACGCCTTCACTGCCCTCTCCTGAAGCACATCCATATCCAGCGAAGCCAACTGCGTCCCCTCCTGTTCCACGACTAACGAAGCAATGGCCGCACCAAGTTGTCCGGATTCTTTCAAATTCCAGCCAAGCGACAAGCCTGTCAGAAAACCGGCGCGCAGTGCGTCACCGGCGCCGGTGGGGTTTACAAACCGGTCTGCTTTGCAGGCGGGAATATAGATGGCGTCTTCGCGTGTATGAATAACCAGACCTTCTTCTCCTTTCGTAATAATGAGCATAGGCGTGAGCTCCAGTGCCTGCACAACCGACACAGACAGCCGGTCCGAAAGCAGACTCCATTCATAATCATTCACAATAAGTCCGTCACTTATAGACACCACGCGCCGCAGTTCATCCGTGCCAAAGCCAATAGTCCACTGGCCCGGATCAAACAGAAACGGTAAGCCGGTTTCATGGCACCACAGGGCAGCCTTGAGCATGAGCTGGCTGTTACGCGGACTTACAATGGCATACGAACATACATCACGCACGGCCGAAAGATCCGGCCAGCTGCCGGCTCCATCGGCACCCGGGTGATACAGCGTAATCTGCTGCTCACGCGTGTCGGTTGTCATAATGGCCGTGGCAGTCATGTCATGCGACACAACATCAATCAGATCCGTTTTCATGCCGTGCTTCTGCAGAAATTGCAGATACGCTTCACCGTCACTGCCGACCGTGGACACAATCAGCGGGTCCTGAGCAAGCAGCTTCAAGTTCCAGGCAATGTTGGCGGCTGTCCCGCCATAATGCCGCTCAAAGTGCGATGTCACAAACGCCAGCGACAATGCATCCGGCTTCCCCTGCGCGACCGCATCAGCAAAAGAACCGTCATACGACAACAGAAGATCGTAAGCCATGGAGCCAGTGACAAGGATATTCTTCATGGACGCAGCCTAACAGAGATTATTGTAATCCTGGAAATGAATTTTGAGTCTTGAGTTTTGATTTTTGAATAATTTTATTTCAAGACTCAAGATTCAAAACTCAAGACTCACAGTTAAAAGCTGACATACGCCCAGCACCCCGCTACACTCCCTCCATGAACCTCGCCGTTATTGGTACCGGCTACGTTGGCCTTGTGTCTGCCGCATGTTTTGCGGAGCTGGGGCACACTGTGTACGGCGTGGATATTGATCAGGCAAAAATCGACAAATTAAAGCGCGGCGAAAGCCCGATTTACGAACCGGGTCTGGAGGAAATAATCAAGCGCGGGCTGGAAAACGGCCGCCTGTCTTTTACGACTGATAGTACGGAAGTACTTCCCAAGGTGCAGATTCTCTTCTGCGCCGTTGCTACGCCGTCAGGAGAAGGCCACAAGGCAGATCTGCGCGCCGTCTTTAGTGTGGCCGAAACCGTTGCGAAGCATATTGATCACGACCTGGTGTTTGTGAATAAATCCACCGTGCCGGTTGGAACAGGAAAACAGTGTGAGGAGAAAATCAAAGAGATACTGAAAAACAGGAACATGACAATCAAGATTCCAGTGGTCAGTAACCCCGAATTCCTGCGCGAAGGCATGGCGGTATCGGACACTCTTATGCCGGACAGAATTGTCATTGGCATTAACGGCAACACATGGGCACAGGAAATGATGGAAGAGCTGTACCGGCCCATTACCCGCGTCGGCAAACCGATTCTCTTTATGAGCCGCGAGAGCGCCGAAATTGTAAAGTACGCCAGCAATTCTTTCCTGGCCACCAAGATAAGTTTCATCAATATGATGAGCGAACTAGCCGAAAAAACCGGTGCCGACATACGCGATGTGGCGCAGGGCATGGGCATGGACGACCGCATCGGACCGCGCTTCCTGCATGCCGGCATTGGCTATGGCGGCAGCTGCTTTCCCAAAGATGTGAAAGCGCTGCTGGCGACGGCCAAAGAATATGATTTGGATTTTTCTATTATTCAGGCAACGGATCAAGTCAATCATCGTCAGCGCCACAGGTTCTTCCAGAAGATTATCGACACTGTCCCGACCGGCTCAACAGTGGCTATTTGGGGACTGGCCTTCAAGCCAAAAACCGACGATATGCGCGATGCGCCAAGCCTGGATTTAATTCCTATGCTCCTGGAAAAAGGCTACACCGTGAAAGCATACGACCCGGCCGCTATGGAGAATGCCAAAAAAGTCCTGCCCGAACAGATCCAATTTGCCGGTTCGCCGCTGGAGGCTGCAAAAGAAGCTGACGTCTTAGTGATTCTGACGGAGTGGGATGAGTTCAGGGGCGTGAATTTAGCGGAAACACAAAAGCTGATGAAGGGCGACCTGCTGTTTGACGGCCGGAATATTTATGATCCAAAGGAAGCACAAGAGGCTGGTTTTGTCTATATGGGCATCGGCATATCGTGATTGAGCTTTAAGCTGGAAGCGGTAAGCTGTCTGTATGAAAATCTTTCTTACCGGAGCCGCAGGCTTCATCGGCTTTCACACGGCGCAACGGCTTCTGGCCCGGGGCGATGAAGTGGTGGGGTTCGATAACGTGAGCCCGTATTACGACCCGACACTTAAGGAGGCGCGCTTAAAAATCTTATCTGATATTCCGGGTTTTTCCTTCATCCGCGGTGATATCCTGGACAGGCCGGCTCTGGCCGATGCCATGAAAGGCGCAGACAGAGTCTGTCATTTGGCTGCACTCGCCGGTGTCCGTTACTCATTCGAGCACCCGGAGGAATACATCGCCATAAATATTCAGGGCTTCTTCCACGTACTGGATGAAGTAAAGAAGCAGAAGATTAACGGACTGGTGTATGCGTCCAGCAGTTCGGTATATGGCGGCAACGGCAAGCTGCCGGCGGAGGAAACGGACAGAACGGATAACCAGCTGTCACTGTACGGCCAGAACAAAAAGGACAATGAACTGATGGCCCACACGTACCATCATCTGTATGAAATCCCGGTTACCGGGCTGCGCTTCTTTACGGTCTACGGCCCGTACGGCCGGCCGGACATGGCACTGTTTTTGTTCACCGATGCCACACTGAAAAAGCAAACCATGCAGATATTCGGCGAAGGCAAAATGCAGCGCGACTTCACCTACGTGGAAGATATTGTCTCCGGCATTGTGGCGTCTATTGATAAAAATTATCCGGAAGAAATTTTTAACCTGGGTTCCGGCCGCAAGGAAGAACTAATGGACTTTATCTCCATGATTGAGCAGGCAACCGGCGTGGAGGGAAAGAAAGAATTCCTCCCCATGCAACCCGGCGACGTGCGTGCAAGTCTGGCTGATATTTCGCACGCCAAAGAGAAACTGGGCTATGAACCACAAACGATGATAAAAGATGGAATTCCAAAGTTTGTGGAGTGGTATCGCAGCTACTACAAGCTATAGAAACCGTCTTTTATTTGACCGCACCAGAAAATTACGTACTCTTCCTCTGTCTCTCACCTTACGGCACAAGGAGAGCAGTTTCATGGCACTCGAAACCGAACGGCTCATGAGAACACAGGCGTACGTGGCGCAGTTTCTAAAGCGCGGCGCCCGCACCGAGCCAGGTGAAAGTAGCCAACACAGGCTGGTATCACAAAACTTCGAGGATGCCCTGGCCGAAGCACAAAACCTGCCGGCCGCACATGCAGATTTCCTGCAAATCTGGCTGGTCTGGGTCACGCCGTTGCCCGGCGCGCGGGAGGATTGCCACCGTATCCAGCGAATCGGTGACCGTACCGATGTCCGTCAGGCCACTTCTGCGCAGGCCTAACCGCCGCCCCGCCCCTCCGCGTTACTGCGGCGGGGCAAATTTTACATACACTTTCGCCGGCTCCGCGACTGCCAGTTGCCGCCACCGTGTCTCATCAATTTTTTCGGTACATACCGGCAGACACACCACGGCCTGCGCATCTTTCTCTAAAGATTTTTTATATCTTCTGATGGGAAACACACTTTCATACTGCCAGTCATGGCCGAAAGACCCTTGAATTAAAACAAAACCCTGCAAATGATTATTCCTGATTTCCTGCATGACGGCACGGGCCGGGCCGGGCAGCGGATAACCTGAAGGCAGAAAATACAGTTTCATAAGGCCAACCTGGAGAACAAGAAGAATAGTCATCCAGAGTCGCGGCAGACGGAACTGAGCAAGTCCCGCAACAAACAGCGGCGTAAACAGAATGGCGTAATAACCAAAATACGACAGCGCTGTGTAAGCCGTAATCAGCAGAAACGTGAGAATCAATTCCCATTGTTTCCATTTGAAGATGCCGGCAATTCCCAGTACCGCCCACACGCCGCCGCCGAATGCCCACAGCAAAAGAGCACCATGCAATTTATCCGCCAGCGTACCGGCTGCCCCCTGCCCCTGTTTTAGCGCCATGCTTGCCAGCGACAGCGGGTTCGTAAACGTGTAGAGCGCCAGCAACAAAAGCGGTAACGCCACATATACAACAGCCATACGAGCACGCCACGGTGTGTCCCGCCGGAATGCCGCCCACGCCAACGGCGCAAATAACACCGCCTGGTACGCCGTGAATAACGATGCCAACCACCATAACCCAATCCACATATCTCTTATCCTCCATATGTCTCCTGCTTTTCCTGTCTCCCCTAAAACCCTACGGGCACGAACGTACAGCCACACAAACACCAGCAACTCCAATGCCGTCAGCGGCGCCATCATAATGGAACCGGCCTGCAATAAAACGGCCGGCGACAGAAGCCAGAACGCACAGGCATATACTTTCTCCTCGCGGCTGCGGTCTTTGAACATATCCCGCACCAGCCACACCGCCTGAATCACGAGCGTGGAAAACACAATTCTCCAAAATAATTCCTGATACGCCCAGCCGTCTGTAAGACTAAGGATGAATCGCGCCAGCGGCGGATGCGGATACGGAATATTCAATACATACTTGGCTTCATCGGTATGGATACCCTGCAACCATTGGCTGACAGCCAGAAAAACAGCCATTACCTCCAGGCCAATGACTACAAAGATGCGTCGCATGACGTGACGGAAGAAGAAGCAAAAACAATACGGACACACTGCTCGTCATCCGGGCCTTTCTTGTATTCGCGCTGGATAATAGTCATATCCGTGTCCGTCACGCGCCGGAGCATAAGGCTGGAAACGAGTACTCCCCGTTCACTGGCAAACTGCTGCAACTGCTTTTGGACATTCATCCGCACTGCCGCCCGTGTGTATAGCGGCAAAATAGCCAGTAATCTGTAGCCATACAATACAAAGAGAATCAGACAGACTGCCAAAAAAATACCAGACTGCCAACACTGCTGCCAATACCGCAACAACCTTGCCCTCATGTTTTCCAGGTGAACAGCCGGTTCATAGTGTAGTTCCAGATAACGCCCACACCCGCGCCCAAAATCACGCTCAGGATTTCCGGGAAGCCTCTGGTAAAGAAAAAAGCACTCACGGCGTAATCCGCAAATGCGCCAAACAAACAGGCAATATTAAAAGTAACGAGTCCCGAAACAGCCTGCAATCCGCGTAATTTCATGCGCGAAAACGTCCATGCGTTATTCAGGAAAAAATTGAAGATAATGGCTGTTTCCATACCGGCCAGAAGCGCCAGCGAAAAACCCTGCAGGGTAGTCTGCGGCCCGCTCAGAAACAAACGTGAAACCGCTAAATACACCGCCAGATTTACAAGGACACCCACAGTCCCGACCAGACAATACTTAATAAAAGTAAGCGGAATGTATGTGCCCAGCGTTACATCGTACAAATACTCCAAAAATTCCACCTGCACGCGGCGGGAGAGCTTGCTTTCACCGTGCGTGCGCACGCCAAAGCGGAACGGAAATTCACGCACGCGGGTACTGCGCGGAACGTGCACGAGCAAATCCAGAAGAATCTTAAATCCTTTTGGGTTCAAAGCCGGCAGAACCGATTCAAACAGCAACCGGTCAATGGCGAAAAAACCGCTCATGGGGTCTGTCGCCTCCACTTTGCAGAGACGGATAGCCATGCGGGTGGCAAGCCGGCTGAGTGCATGCCGTCGCTCATCCCACTGGCCCACACTGCCGCCCTGCATGTAACGCGAGCCAATCGCCATGCCGCTATCGCGGTGCACCGAACCATAGAGAGTGGAAAGCAGAGTTAAATCATGCTGGCCATCGGCATCCATAACGGCGAGGACCGTTCCTTTGGACGCCAGGAAACCTTCCATAACGGCGGACGACAAGCCATAACGGCCCACCCGCCGCACAACATGAATATCCGGGTTCTTCCAGGCAAGATTGCGCGCAATCTTCCATGTCTTATCCGGCGAATCATCATCCACAATAATAATTTCATGCGGAATCCCCTCTAAGGCCGTACAAAGAGCCGGCAAAAGCTGCGGCAAATTTTCCGCTTCATTATAAGTAGGCAGGATCAGAGAGAGCACGAATACAGGGTACATCCTCATCCGCAAGACGAAAATCCAAAAAAACGAAATTGAGATTTTGTACGTGGAGCCTGTGCAGTGCTTCATCCGCCTGAATCCTGGAGCGAATTTCAGTTTTGAATTTTATATTCCAGCATCATCCGTTACAGTAGACATATGCACATTCTCGTTACCGGGTCGTCCGGCACTATCGGCACACGGCTTATGGAAACACTGGCCCTGCGCGGCATACAGGCGACAGGCGTGGACTGGCTGCCGAATAAGTGGAAGCCGGATATTCAGGCACGCACCACTATCGCCGATCTCCGCCATGCGGAAACACTGGATTCACTGCCTGCCGATATAGATACCATTGTGCACCTGGCGGCCAATGCCCGCGTATATGACCTGGTGGAAGACCCGTCCAAAGCGCATGACAACGTAACAACGACATTCAACATGCTGGAATTCGCCCGCGCGCGCGGCATTAAAAAATTCCTGTTCGCCTCGTCCCGCGAAGTCTACGGCAACGAGCAAAAAGTAGATGTCTACACCGAAGACATGGTGCACGTGGAACATACAGAAAGCCCATACTCCGCCTCCAAACTGGCCGACGAAGCCTTTGTGCAAAGCTACACACGCTGCTACGGCGTGGATCACGTCATCTTCCGGTTCAGTAACGTGTACGGCATGTACGATGACAGCAACCGCGTGGTTCCGCTCTTTATCCGCCTGGCCAAAGCCAATGAAACACTCAAGGTATTCGGCAAAGACAAATGTCTGGATTTTACGTACATAGATGACTGCGTGGACGGCATTATCAAAGCCATTGAGAAGTTCGATACCGCCAAAAATGATACGTACAACCTGGCCTTTAACCAGGGAACAACCATTTTACAGGTGGCAGAAGACGTAAAACGAATGCTCGGAAGTTCATCAGCCATAGAAATCGGCAATCCCCGCACCGGCGAAGTGGTCCGCTATACAGCCGATATTACCAAGGCACGCCGCAAACTGGGCTACGACCCGAAAACATCATACGGTGAAGGCATAGCAAAATCTGTTGAGTGGTACGCGGCAAATGTGTAGTTGACAAATATTTAATTTAATATTAAATACAAATATGTCTACTCCGGATGATTTGAGAAAGCCACCCGAAACTGCTGAAGAAATAATGAGAAAATACGGCGTGCCTTTACCAGCGCCTCAGAAAGTTGACGTACCACAAATCCAAACGAGTAAAACCGGAAAGATAATTCCTACCGTATTTCCGGGCACAGATACAACCTTACTAAAAAATTATAATGATCCATCCGGCTTTGTATCTGCTGGTTTTTCGTCACAGGCTATTTTAGGTATTTGTGAAAGAGTACGGGACACGTACATGGATATGATGTCCCAAGCTCCTAAAGATTTGGTTTCAGTTGCGCCAAACCATATCCCGCTCTATTGCGATCCTACCATGGGGGCAGAGGCATCATTATGGTTACGTGATACATTTCCCACTTTGGATACAGATACCATGCAAGGTAAAAAACCATATGTGCCAGCCAGTTTTATACCTTCAAAATTGGCCGGATTCGCTTTGTCTTATAATCCACATTCACTTGCTGCGCGGCCACAAGAAGTCACGCGCAAGATGCGTCATGAATGCCTCCATCTTTTAACCTTAAAGGGAATGCATAAATATATGCGAGGCCCCTTGGAAACATTTACTTTGCGCCTTGAGGCAGAATACTGTGGAGGGCCGGATATAAAACATTTCCCATTCATACCTCAGCCAGATTTATTTCAGTCATCTACAGGTTTTATAAGCGCGCAGGGATCAGCGATTGAGTATTCTCCACAGCTGGAACAGGCACTGTACTTATCGGCTACCTTTGCAGCTAAAAATATTTCTTCGGAAAATATATGGAAAATATGGAGTTCGCTGACAGACATCACAAATCAAGCAGCTATGTATCCTGTTTTTAGTGATGTCAGGAAAACAATTGTAGATATCCTTGGAGAGCAAGGTGAGGCACTGCTTAATACCATGCCATTTAAGCCTATGGAGTTAGGCACTCATCATTTTATGTTTCCAGGCTCTAAAAAAGGAATGAATACAGATACCACTGAGGTGAAAGCAGTCCACATTGAATCAAATCCACACTTCGGTTTTATACGAAATGGCACATGGCAGGAATCAGCCTTACATACAAAAGACATAAAAAGTGAAGTACGTGTGGATTTACTTGAAGCCAAAAAACCCATAAATGCAAAACCTTTAACAATGCCTATTGATGGACATGGGCTAATTACGAAAGAAGCAATTATCAACTCCTTAACAAAACATCCGTCAGGCAAAGAAATATTGTCTCGTCTGTCGGATATAAAAATTTCCGCAGGTAAGGCATTAGTTGTGTTTAAGATATAATTTTATTTAAAGTCAATATTTCGATAGGCTCAAACGGCCATTTCAAGAAACAACATACAGTACTTAGCCAGAAATCTATCGCAAAGTTTATGGCTCAAATAAATTTTGATGGTTCCATGCGACAAGTATTGTTAACAATATGACAAGGCTTTCTTAGAGGCCGTTTATGTGAATAAGAATATCAATTCTCATGTCTTCTTCTCCTCATGATATTCCTGCTCCAGATTCACATTCCATAAGTTCGCCTTAGCCGTTATGCCAGCCACAATATTATCCACGGCCATCATGGCGGTTAACATGCTGTGATCCTGATTATTATAGCGATGCATGCCGTTACGACCGACCAGAAACAGGTTGGGTATGGCGTCCGCATAGCTTCTTACCACAGGGAATTGATCGTAACTGCCAAAGTAGGCCGGGTAAGCTTTTGGCATGCGAAGAACACAGGCGTCCAAAACATCCTCTTTTTTCAGAAAGCCTATTTTTTCCATTTCCATAATACCCAGCTTAATCATCTCCTCATCCGGCTTTACCCACAGGTCACCGCCTTCGTTCACAAAGTATTCCAAACCAATCCACGTGGTGTTCTGACGGTCCGCCACCATATACGGGCTCCAGTTATTGAAAATCTGAATGCGGCCTACCCGCACATCACCTTCCTGTACATAAATCCAGTTGTCCGGCACGGTAGTTGCCGGCTGCTTCCCCTGCTCTTCCACGTGCAGCTTTTTCATAAGAAGCCCCACCGTAAGGAAGTCGCGGTACATAAGGCCTTCGGCAACTTCCACCACGGTAGATGGCGGGCGCGGCGTCATCATACCCATAAGGTGCTTAACGGGCATGGTGGAGAAAAAGTAGTCGCACTGCCGGCGCTCCTGCCGGCCTGTTTCCATATGTTCTATGGTTACGGATTCCACCTGACCGTCTGTAAGGTGCACGCCACTAATTCGCGTCTTCATATAAATCTCGCCGCCACACGCCTGCACCTGCTCGGCGGTTTTCTCCCACATTTGTCCCGGACCGTACTTGGGGTACCAAAAACGCGTAATCAAACTTGTTTCCCGTTCCACCTGCGCTTTCTGGAAATCGTTACTCAAAAGATCTTTG
>JAQBQQ010000027.1 GCA_028286915.1 Candidatus Peribacteria bacterium
CACAGGATTCCCAAGGCGTGTGCCGCCGGTACCGCTTTGTATAACGAGCGTGTCTTTAATCAGCGTCATGCCGGTCATGCTGCCACCCGAGCCATGGGAAACGGTGACGGCTTTCTCGGTCGCGCCATCTATATACAAGGAGACGATGGTTCCGCCGGTAAGCGCTGTCTGGGAAATACCGGTAATAGCAAACTGCCCACCGGCATCGGTGGCAGCAGTTCCGGCAGCCGCCTGTCCGTTTAGCGATACGGCAATAGTCCTGCCTGCCAGTGGCGTGGTAGCTCCCGTATTGGAATATGCTTTTCCACTAATGGACTTGGTTTGAGCGGCAAGCGTCCAGTTGAAGTTATTGCCGGAATCCACACAGCCTTCGGTATTGATATAACAAACAAGTGTCGCACCACCGGTGGCAATGCTGTCTTTCACATCGAGGTAATCGATGGTCTGTGTGCCGGAGTCGCCGTCCAGCAGAATGCCGGCACCGGAACCGGAACGTGTGGAACGGAGGGAGAGCAAATTCGCGGTGAGACCACGGAGAGTAAGTGATCCGGAAGCCGATTGGCGGGAAGTGTAATCCAGAAAGAGATTTTGAGCAGTCGAAACGGTCTTGGCCAGATTATTCCAGATCGTGGAACCGGAAATGGTCTGTGCGGTTGTTCCGGTTAAGTTCACGGTACCGGAACGCCTGATAAAATCCCCGGAGTTCTGGAGGTTTCCTTTCAGGCTGATGTTGTAATTAGACGAGGACACATCCAGCGTGGAACCGTACAGACCCAGGTTACCGTTAAGCGTAAGCGTGGATCCGAGCGTAAGCTTGCCGGAACCGGTGGCGGGGTTGCCTGTGGAGAGCGCATTGATTTCCGATGCATTGAGCGCACGGTTATAGATGCGGACATCGTCGATGAAACCATTCCACGTACGGGCACCTGCAGAACGGTTTCCAATTACCAATGGATTTGTATCCGCAGCTAACACAGTCGTATTAGCAAAACTTCCCGCCGACACCCCATTTGAATATGATGTTATCGTGGATCCATTCCAGGTAAATGCCACATGCGTCCAAGTATTCAAGGGAGCAGAGGCAGTTATCTGAGGACTTACTGCTCCAACGTACAGTCCAGCGACATTTCCTGCGCTGTTTGGATTATACACAATACCAAACTGCGAGACATCATTTTTGGTGATGACGCGACCGAAACTACTTCCACCAGTGGTTCGCGGATAGATCCATGCGGAGATAGTCACAGCCTTCATTCCGCCAAAAACACTGGAAGTATCTGATATATTTACCATGTCATCCACTCCATCAAAATTGAGCGTTTTACTGTTAAAAAACCTCGTCGTCGGCAGACTGGAGCCGGACCATGCCGGACCATTGGTTAATACGCCATTACTTCCGTTTCTGGATAAATCTTTGGCAACTGTTCCGACCCCTTCATCCATTTTCCAATACCCAACCAGCCCGTCATCAATCGCCAGGTTATTAAAGGCTGATGTTTCGTTGAGTGTTTTCGCCTGACCATTTGTCAGCAGGATCATCGTTCCGGTTCCCGATGTGAATGCTCCACCGGTACGCAGGTACGAACCGGAAATAGTGAGAGATTGTCCGCCGTCGAACTGCAGTGTTCCACCGGAAATCGTGAGTGAGCCAGAGAGGCTCATGTTTTGGAAGGGACGGAAGATGGCGGAACCAGTGCTGCCGAGCACGAGGTTTTGATAGTTCGGCGTGAAATTCTTAAGACGAAGCGTTTGTGACGGTTCAGTATAATAAATGATTGCTCCTTTATGAATAAAGTCCGGTCCGCCGGTAATTGTTTCGGTTCCCTTCAATTTAAGCGTTGTTCCGGTACCGACGGTAAACGTGCGGTTGACCGTAAGGTTGTTGCCATTCAGATTCAGCGTGCCGCCGGTCATGATTAGATCTTGACCTGAAGTGTTCAGAGACAAAGCGCCGCCGCTCAACGTAAGCACGCCCGACGGTTTGGCCACCGTCCAGTTGCCGGTTGTGACTATGCCACCGATATTAGTAAGAAGCTGGGTGCCGGTACCAGTGAACTGCAGAAGCGCAGATCCACCATCGGAGCCACTTTGAATGACCGTATTCCCTTTCAGGCGTAACTGACCCGTATTAAGGATGCCGTTTGTATGCGCGAATGTATTGAGAACCGTAAAGGTGTTGCCAGCCGTCATATTGGCCGTGCTTGCATCCGATGCACCGGCCATTGTGAGATTATAAAATATTTCATTGCCCGGAACGCTGAATGTTCTGGTACCGCTGGTAACAAGAGAAACTGTACCATTATTGTGGTTGAATGTTCCGGCGGTATGCGTCCATCCGAAGCTGATACTGAGTGTGGATGATGGAGCGTTGAAAGTACCGCTGCTAATTGTCATTGTGCCGACAAGCAAATTGGTACTGCCGGCATTGAAGGTACCGCCTGCGACCGTCAGGGCACTGAAAATACTTACTGTCCCCGCGCCTATCAAGGTGCATGTAGCCAGAGGATTACTGATTGTCAAACCTGTTATTCCGGCTCCGGCAGAGATAGTGCAGGTTTGCGTTGAGCTACCGGACAACTGGACGGTGCTAGGGCTTCCGTTTGAGCCATGGCTCGCGCCGGTAATAGATACGTCGCCCTTGGCATTAATGGTACCAAGCAAAATACGGTTCGTGAGCCAGCTAAATAATCCGTTTACCTGAGCCGTATCTCCGCTTGCAATTGTAAGAAGGTTGCTTTTGTTCGCCGTGAAATTATTAAATATTTCTGTACCGGCAACGTCCATTGTTGCACTCAATCCACCGGCGAATATCATGGTACCGCTGTTATGGCTAAAGATACCCGCAGTCGGATGAATGAAATCCCCGCTCACAATCATGCCGCTGGAAGTGGAGATAAACCGGCCGCCCCCAAGCGTAAAGTTACCAACCATATTGATGGTCTGACTACCACCCACGAATGTGCCACCCGATTGAGTAAGAGCGGTATTGACAGTTATACTATTGCTTCCCTGTATCAACGAGCCGCTCAACGTATTCATGTGCAGGAAACTCGTCGTCAGTGTTCCACCCAAGCTCGCCACACCACCCTGGCGCACTTCCATTCTCTTGCCTGTGACGACCGTGATATTTGTGGAGGAATCGGTGTAGACGCTGGTGATATCGGTATCCACATTATTCGCAAACGCCAGTTCATTGGATGTGACCGGACGACCGAGAGCCGTACCACCGGTACCGGATTGAATGACGAGCGTGTCACGGATGAGCGTCATACCGGTCATGCTGCCACCCGAGCCATGGGAAACGGTGACGGCTTTTTCCGTATTGTTATCCACATAGAGAGCAACAACTGTTCCACCGGTAAGCGTTGTCTGTGTAATTCCGGTAATAGTAAAGTTTCCATTCGCATCAGTCGTCGTGGTACCGACAGCCGTCTGACCATTGAGCGAGACAGCAACCGTCTTGGACGCGAGCCCGAGTGTGGCTCCGGTATTACCGTAGAGACGTCCACTAATGGAACTCGTCTGAGCGGCGATGTTCCAGTTGAAGTTATTGCCGGAATCCACACAGCCTTCGCTATTAGTGTAACAGACGAGGGCCGCACCGCCGGTGGCAATGCTGTCTTTCACATCCAGATAATCGATGGTCTGCGTGCCGGAGTCGCCGTCAAGCAGGACACGGGCACCGGAGCCGAAACGTGTGGAACGGATGCTGAGCAGGTTCGCCGTAAGACCACGGAGCGTGAGAGCACCGGAGGCAGACTGGCGGGAGGTGTAATCCAGGAAGAGCTTACGTGCACTTGAACCGGTCGCCGTAAAATTGTTAAAAATAGTGGAACCGGAAATAGTCTGGTTACCGGTACCACCCAAAACAACCAAACCGGATTGCTTCACAAAGTTACCGGTGTTCTGAATATTTCCTTTTACGGTTACCGAATAGTTTGATGCCGACACATCCAATGCGGAGTTGTACAAAGACAGATTGCCGTTTACCAGGAGATTGGATGACAAAATCACTTTTCCCGAGCCGGATGCCGGATTACCGGCGGCCAGTGTGGAAATTTCCAAGGCAGAAAGGGCGCGGCTGTACACGCGAACATCATCAATATTACCGTTTGTGTAATATAAAGAGCTCTCACCTTCTCTGCCAATGGCAAGCTTTTTGCTCAAATCCCTTACATTTCCACTCGATGGCGTACGTGAACCAACCCTTACGCCGTTGACATATAATTCCTGGGTAGTTCCTCCTTTGAATGTTGCTGCAATATGCAGCCAGCTTCCTGTACTCACTACGTTATCAACATTCAATATCTGGCTGGAAGGATTATACACCTCAAAACTCAGACGATTCGTTGATTGCCATGCGTACAGTAAATACTCCCGATTTGTGTCATCGCCTTTCGCAATTAAAATAGGGAATGATCCGCCAAAAGTTCTCCACTTCACCCACATAGATACTGTGAATGCACTAAAGCCGGTTAACCGTGAACTGGCAGGAACTTCCACGTAATCGTCTAAGCCATCAAATTTCAAGCTTTTATTATTGTAAAACCTCGTCGTCGGCAGACTGGAGCCGGACCATGCAGGACCATTGATTAATACGCCATTATTTCCGTTTCTGGATGAATCTTTGGCAACTGTTCCGACCCCTTCATCCATTTTCCAATAGCCGACTAATCCCGTATCCAGCGTTAAGTTGTTGTAATTACTGCCGGTCGGAAGCCCTGTATATGTAGAACCCGTACCATACACAAGGACGGTTCCGTTAGCGGAATCGTTGGTGAAACCTGTAAGTGTTTCGCTGCCGAGAATTCTGATGGTTCCGGCATTGCTGACCGTGCCGGCATCGTTCATGGTGAATTTCTGACCGGCAAAATCCAAGGATCCCGTGGCGGTAATAATAAGACCGGCGCCGGACTCCGCGCGTGTCATTACCGGATTATTTATGGCACCCACAATTTTCAAGCGCGAGTACGGATCCGGAACCGAATTAATACTCCAGTTAGCTGCCAACTCGAAATTGGCAGATGTCCCGCCAACCCATTGCGCCTGTATATGATTTCCCGCCGCCAAGTCAGTAAGCTCCGTTGCCGTAAGAGCGCGGGAATACACGCGAACATCATCCACGTAGCCTGGGAAAAAGTAATTGCTGGGATCCAGCAGGCTGCCCGCACCGATCTGCCAGAAATTCGATGTGGTAGCCAATGTTCGCGCTGTTGTAGAACCGGCCTGCACACCATTCTTGAAAACCTTCACGTTCGTGCCGTCGTACGTGATGGCAACGTGTGTCCATGTTCCCGAAGTAACGCTAACACCCGTGCTAAAATCCGCTGCACTACAGCCCCAGAAATTTATGATATTGGAAGCATCCAGATAAAAACCGAATGCCTGTCCGGCACTGACACAGTTACCATACACAAACGGCACGCGTACGGTGGCGCTCACATTCGGCTTGATCCAGCCTGCAATAGTGCGTGATGCAGTGCCGGTCGGAACGCCCGTTGTGCCGGCCGAAACATAATCGTCGGTACCGTCAAAGTTTAATGACCGCACATCTGTAAAGCTCATTGTCGGCACATCGGAGCTTGGTTGCGGCTTATTGTTCGCTCCCGACGCACCATTGAGGGTTCCATTATTGCCGTCACCGCCGGCATCGATGGTCGTGGATCCAGCGGATGTCTCATCAAATTTCAAATACCCCACCAGTGAATCCGTGGCCGGCGCATCATTGGCGATCTGCCATTGTCTGGCTTCGTACTGCGCATCTCCGGCCTGCGGCCCATCCAGCATAAGCGGCCCGACCAGGTAGAACTGCGGCGAGATATCCGGCGCGTCATATATATAGGTATAAGTCACGCTGCTACCGGCCGGCCAGGAGCCTTGCCAGGCAACCGATGTTTCCGTATTGCCGTCGGCATCGGTGAACGGCTGCACTGTTGCCTGCGGGTTGCTGCCGAGGATATTAAACCCGTCCGGCACAAAGTCCGTCACTGTGCCATGGAAATCCTGGAGGAAATCCACCGTCACCTGCATAGGACTGCCTCCAACCGGGTACAAACGGGTGGCCGCTTTGCGCGTTACTATAAAGGGGGCGTCGGGTGTTACCTGTACATGCGAAGAAATCGTGCGTGTGCCATTGGGTGTCTCGGCTGTCAGGCGCATGACATAGGTACCCGACTGCGTCATGGTCATAAAGGCGCTAAAGTCCGGCTCCGTCACGCCGGCCACTTTGGCGGAACAACTCTGATGCTGCTCAATGGACTGATCCGCCGTCGATACATGCAATACGTTTCCATCCGGCTCTGTAATATCCAGTGCAAGCGCGGCATCGCAAACCATATTGCCCGCGTCATCCAGCACGCCCATATTCAACTGGGCAATATCGCCGGGACGGTAACGGTCCTGGTTCGTATTCATGGCCAGCACGCCCCAGGCAAAATTCTGCGTCTGCGTGGTAGTTTCACCGGTAAGCGGATTGGTAATGGAAACCGCCAGCGTGTACATGCCCGGCGTAAAGCGGCTTATTGGCTCCAGAACCAGCACAACAGAGCCTTTGGCAAAATGGAATTTCGGATGGCTCACCGTTCCGTTACCGGAAGTGAGCGCGACGGAAATAAGCGAAATAGTGGCATCCGCCGCCGTACCGGTAACCGGCTTGCGGGCCGTATCGGCAACGGAGTTCGCAATAATTGCCTTGGCAGAGTCGCTCGTGGAAACAGTGTTCACCACTTCACCGGCTACCGCACTCAGCAAGTCAGCGGAGTTTTGCTCCACGGCGCCGAGGACAGCCGCATTCACCGAGGATGTCTGTGTCAGCAGCGGGTCGCCCGTTTGCATCGCCTGGCTTACCACCGAATCTACGATTGCCTGCTTCATAGTGTCCGTCACAGATGCGTCCAGCAATTTTTCCACGGCGTTATTCGAGCGGATGGAATCCGTCAGCTGATCCTGCACAATGGCATTATTGCTTACGACCTCACGCACTTTCTCCGTTAGAATATCATCACGCAAATGGCGCTCATCGCCGCCCGATACGTCACGCATGGTAGTGACGCTGATGGAATCCGTTGTTACCTCGCGGGCAATCTCCTGCTGGCTGTCGGCAATGGCAGCCTGCACCACCGCGGACTTGATTGTGTCATCCGTCACGACCGATTTCACAATCTCCTGCAACGCGACCGTAGTTTTTAACGTGCCATCAGTATTCAAAATATTCGGCGTGGAATCCAGATTTATATTTACCAGCGTAAAGCTCGGCATGGCCGTTGCCTCAAACGCATTCACGCCGTCTCTGGTATGAAGTACCAGCTGTCCCTGCGCAAAGGGAACTTCGGATGACGAAGACTGACTAAAGGCAACGGATGACTCACTGCTATCCGCAGCACCGGATGACTCCGATGCAACTTCGCTTGTCTGCTCACCGGAAGAAGCCGAAGACACAAGCGTGTTTCCGGACAGTGTGGAACCGGTTACAGAACCGATGTCGGTTACACTGCTTCCCGATGACGACACACTACTGTCGGCTGATGCTCCGCCTGTTACAGCGTCTGTTGCAGCACCACTGCCGGTCACGAGTGATGATTCGGACGCTGCCGTTGAGCCTGACACCGTCGCAACATCACTTCCCGTTCCGCTGGGCATACTGTCCGTCGAACCTGTCACGCTGCTCAGAATATCTGCCGATGCCGCGTACATTTTTACACTGATCGGCGGCAGGAATGCGAGGTATACAAGCGTGAGTAATCCGACGAGCGCAATCTGTTCGCGCCGCGGAACATACGGATGCTCGAACTCTATGCTGGCCAGAGACACTTCTTTAATTCTTAACTGACCGGCTATCGCTCTCCACTCCATCACCAGGACAATAAACGCCACGCACAATGTCACGACTGCGAACGGAATATAATGCCACTCAGAGAAGCCGGATATAAACGTAAAAAAATTCACGCCGTTTAATTCGGCAACCAGCGCAACCGCACTCAGCAGGAGCGCCGCAACAGTAAGCCAGAAATGGAGTAAATGTTTTTTGTACACTGTATGTGTTTTTGAGTATCAAATAAGTATACCTAAAAATGCATTTCCTGAGGAGAGTAATGATATATACCGCACAATAAGTAGAGAATTTGTCTTTAAAATTTTTTCTGATTATTTCGCACTGGAATTGCAATACATGCAATATTTATGTCATTAAATGCCGAATAGACATAGTTACTTATAAATTTGACTCATACTAAATTATATTTTTTAATATTTTTGAAGAATGCCAAGTTGACGTTTTCCTCTGCTAAGCTCTGCGTATGAAATCTCTTTCCACAAACCAGCTCCGCCAGGCCTATTTGGATTTTTTCCGGTCCAAAGGACATGCCGTTATTCCGAGTGCGCCACTGGTGCCGGAGAATGACCCGACCGTACTTTTTACGACAGCCGGCATGCATCCGCTGGTTCCGTATTTACTCGGCGAGCCGCACCCGGCCGGCAAGAGACTTACCGACGTGCAACGCTGTATCCGCACGCAGGACATAGATGAAGTGGGCGACAACACGCACCTCACATTTTTTGAGATGATGGGCAACTGGAGCCTGGGTGATTACTTTAAAAAAGAAGCAATCGAATTGAGTTTTGAATTCCTCATACGCGTCCTGGAAATTCCACTGGAAAAATTCGCCGTCACTGTGTTTGAAGGCGACAGCGATGCGCCGCGCGATGAAGAATCGGCAGATATTTGGAAAAGTCTCGGCGTGCCGACCGACAGAGTCGGCTACCTGCCGAAAGCTAAAAACTGGTGGGGACCGGCCGGCCTTACCGGCCCGTGCGGCCCGGATACCGAAATGTTCTACTGGGTAGGACCCACTGATTTGCCGCCAGCCGGCAGTAATCCCGCAACGGATGATGCTAATTGGATGGAAATCTGGAACGACGTGTTCATGCAATATAATAAAAAAGAAGATGGAACATTTGAACCTCTGGTTCAGCAAAATGTGGATACAGGTATGGGACTGGAACGTGTGGCGGCCGTATTACAGGGGGCAGATAGTGTCTATGGAATTGATTCCATATTGCCTATCGTCAAACGACTGGAATCATTCGAACATCATATACGCAAGGGTAGCTCAGAAGAAGAGAATGAAAAAATTGCACTGCATTTGCACCGGCACGGACGAATTATCATTGATCATCTGAAAGCAGCAACATTCATGATTGCCGATGGCGTGCGTCCATCGAATACGGATCAGGGCTATATTTTACGTCGCCTCATTCGTCGTGCCATACGCTCGGCCCGGCAGCTGATGTCCGAACATACACAGGGTTTCTGCTCGTTTATCGCCAGTGAAGTTGTCATTCAATATTCTGAGGCGTATCCGTTTCTAAGAGAAAAAGAAAACGATATTCAACAGACATTAAATTTTGAAGAGGAACAGTTTTCCAAAGCACTCAAGGAAGGATCCAAACAGTTTGAAAAAATTATTGAATCACTCGGCGGGAAAAAAGAGATCGACGGTATATCAGCGTTCCACCTTTATGACACGTACGGCTTCCCTATAGAGCTGACCAAAGAAATGGCAGCCGAACAAAAACTGACGGTAGATGAAGATGGTTTCAAAAAAGCTTTCGAGGCGCATCAGTCTTTATCGCGCGCCGGAGCCGAGCAGAAATTCAAAGGCGGTCTGGCTGATAATTCTGCGGAGACAACCAAGCTGCATACGGCAACGCACTTGTTAAACGCCGCACTGCGGCACGTACTCGGCGATCATATTTCCCAAAAAGGCTCCAACATTACCGCCGAACGCCTACGGTTTGACTTTAACCACCCGGATAAAATGACGCCGGAACAGGTTGCGGCTGCAGAAAAGATTGTGAACGATGCGATTGCAGCCGATCTCCCGATCTCGTATCACATCACGACCGTGGAAGGCGCAAAGCAGGAAGGCGCCATTGGCGTATTTGATGACCGCTATGCCAGTGACATAAAGGTCTACACCATTGGCACCAGAACCGATTTCGCCAGCAAAGAAATCTGCGGCGGCCCTCACGTGGCACGCACCGGCATGCTCGGCAGCTTCAAAATTCAGAAAGAAGAAAGCTCTTCGGCCGGCATCAGAAGAATTAAAGCTGTGGTGAGCGGCGGACCTGCGGAAATTGAACTGGCAAAAGAAGAAGTCTGATTTGTTGGCTGGTTTGGAAATATGTAACGCACATAATCCGATGCAGACGGGCATATCACCATTCGTTCTGCCGGTCGTTCCGCCGAAAGCCTTTTGGGTCGGCTCACCATGACAATCAGCTGCTGCTTATCATCAGAATAATAAACTACTGGGCACGGCCTACCGCGTCGACACTAATCTGCTACACTTTTGTCATGCGTTCCTGCTTGCGGTTTCTTTTTGCAACCGTCGTACTGCTGGCTGTTCCCCTTTCCGCATCGGCAGAAAGTAAAACCGTGTGGGATTTCCGGGATACTGCTATTCCCGGCCGCTGGGAGGTGAATGAAAATATAGAAGTAAACAAAATTGCCGATGGCCTGCAATTACATGCAAAAAGCGATGCGGCCATAACACAGACGGAACTGCCTTCCCACAGAATTGATTCCGTACAGCTGGTCATCATTGCCACGCGTCCCATGGAGGCCAAGCTCGTGTGGCACCCGGATGGCGAAGCGCCCGGCGCGCTGCTGCAAGTGCCGTTTTCTATTGTGGGAAGCGGCAGCCCGGAAACTATCGGCATAGACCTGGGCGTGTATCCACAATGGTCCGGCCATACGGATCATTTGGGAATATTACTGCCGCAAAATGCCGATATTGTTTTGCAGTCCATGACTCTGCAGGGCTGGAGCGGTATTGGCAAAATCGGGGAAGCCTGGAAATCTTTCTGGGCGTTTGATCACTTTCTGGCGTACAGCATCAATTTTTTATGGGGGCCGCTCGTTACGTTTAATGAAGTGGGCCGCTTAACTATGTACGACACGCAGCCGCCGCGGGCAGTATCGGCCAACCGTTATTTTTACGATGCGCTCATTATTGTCGCACTGCTGCTGGCGGCACACAGGCTATTCGGGGGTGACAACTCGTATTTTGATTCGCCGCTGTTCCGCAAACGCGCACCGCATATTTTTCTGTTTCTGTGCTTCTTTGCAGGCCTGTGGCTGTTCTACGATGCGCGCATGGGGCTGGAATATCTTTCATACGCCAAAGACGATTACGTGTCCTACATTTCCCAGCCGCCGGGCAAACGCATCTTCCGGAACTATCAGAATTTTTATGATATTGCCGATGCCGCCTTACCGGAGCTGCGGCAGGAAAAACGCTACGGACTCCTGTTGCCACATGAGGGACAGTTCCAAAGTATTCTGCGCTATGAAACCTATCCGAGTGTGCCGGTGAATATACAAGACGGTAACGATATGAGCGATATCCGGCTGTGGCTGGCATTCCGCCGGCCGGACATCACCATGAACGGCAGCGGCCAACTGGTGGTGAACACTGTGGCCATTTCCAAACCCGGCACCATTGTCGCCAGGTATGACGAGTCCTCTTTCCTCTTCCGCGTAAACCCATGATTCTTATCTGGCTCATACTCGGCCTCTTGCTGCCAACTGTCTGCGGCTGGCTGTTACTGCGCCTGTGCGAATGGTCGGCACCTGTTCTCTTCCCGCCGGAACGCTGGGTGATGGGCTGTCTGCTGGGCGTTACGTTTACCATGTACATCAGCTTTTTTGCCAACATACTTTTTGGCGTGCCATTCACGCTATGGGGTTTCTTTGGTGTCCAGCTGGCTCTTGCCTGCGTGCTCGGTATGACCTTATTTTTTGCACGGCCGTACTTCGGGCAAACCGAGCACTACTCCGTACCGCCGGTTTCACACTTGTCCAAAACAAGTGCCGTCGTTCTTCTTATCCTTGGTCTATGGACCGTTTTAAAAATAGGCAGCGGCCTGTACACGCTGGCACACAATCCTATTTATCTGGATGACACGGTGGATAACTGGAACCTGCGCGGGAAATTGTATTACGTCGATACGACGTACAATATCCATCTGGATTTACTGGGCGGCATCGCCTCCTATTCACCGGCTGTTCCGCTTACCAAAACATGGCTGGCCACGCTGGCCGGCGAGTGGCGGGAAGGGCTGGTAAACAGTATTCATGGCGTCTGGCTTTTGTGCGCACTTGCGCTGGTATTTTTTGCACTACGCCGTCACAGTTCGCTGTTCTTCTCCTTTATAGGAGTGTATCTACTGGCGAGCCTGCCTTTATATCTTCTACAGGGAACTAACACCTATGCGGATGTCTATGTATCAGCCCATGTTTTCGTCGTTGTCTCACTTGTATACCACGCCATGAGTGCCAGCTCTGCGGCAGTCAGATCCAGCTTTCTGCGTCTGGCAGGTTTGGCCTGTGCGGTTCTTACATTTACCAAAAACGAAGGCGTGGCGCTCTACCTGCCGGCAGCTCTGCTATTGCTGGCACTGGTATGCGCCCTGCAGTGGAAACAGCAACGGATGTCCGCACGTGACATTGTGCGTGCCTGTCTGTTTTGGGCAGGCGCACTACTCTGCCTTACGCTCCCCTGGCTTCTATTCAAATGGATGAATGGCCTGCCGTTCGGCAATGCCAAAGCCGTCACCGGTCTTTCGCTCGGCTGGCAGCCAGGCGTGGTAACCGCCATGACTGTTAATACGTTCTTTGAAGGCAACTGGCTATTGCTCTTTTCACTGGTGATTGTGCTGCTCGTCTGGCGTTTTCACGCTGCCATCCGGTCGCCGCTCGTGGTACTCACGGCTTTTCTGGCGCTGATTATGAGCGTACAGTGCGCCAGCTTTCTGTTTACCTCTCTCTCCAGTGAAGCGTTGTACCAGACAGGGTTTGCCAGAGGCTTCACACAGCTCATGCCGGTGATGGTGCTGTTTGCGATTTTACTCCTGTGGAATGGCATAACGCACGACGCGCCGGACGCCTAAAAACTCCTATCATTTCTGCCGACAATAGACAGTTAATGGCGGCCCCAAACGTTTGGTCTGCACAATGCCGAACACGGACCAGTCCACTTCTCCCCACAGAAAGACATCGTATGACCATGGCAGAGATGCAACTCCATAGCACGGCGAAAAGCCGGTAAAGGTCTGATTTTCCCGTGTGCGCAAGACCAGCACATCCGCCCGCTGCCACTCGGGAAGCGGAACATACGGACGGGCATGTGGCAGATCGGCACTCAGGCTCCGGATGTAGCGCTCTTTTTCCATGCCCGGTGTCGCAATACTGCTACGGGTGGGCGGAATATCCAGATAATAAAACGGAAAATCCGACGCAATGGTTCCGCTTGTCTGCTGCAGGACAAATAGTCTGGCAATGTCATATGTATCCGGCAAAAGCGCCAGCACGCCCAGCTTTACATGCAACAGAATAACAAGGCACCAAAATATATGCTTGATGACGGACGGCAATAAAGCAAAGGAAGGCACCGCAAGCAGCGCCAGAAACGGCAGGATCGGCAGGAAAAAACGCATGGATGAACCGGCATATAGCCCGAAGCATAGTACGTAGAGAGCAACATAGACGAGAATAATAAGCAGTCCGGGATGCGTACGTATGAGCTGCCTTTGCCGGACGCACGTCCAGGCTGCCAGAATGGCCATTGCCATCTCGGTTCCCCGCAGGAGCATCAGCAAATACAGAAATCCGCCGCCGGTCCACTTGGGTTCGGTGGCAATGTAGTCATGGCCAAGATCAAATGTAAGGTGAACGGGACGGCCCAGGAGAAGATTCACCAAAAACGGATAGCCGAGTAAAACAGCCAACACGCCGCATATCGCCAGTGCCAGCCACAGCTGCCGGTGCAACAGGCGACGCATTTCCGGCCTGCCGCCAACCATAAGGAACCCCCAGACTGGAAACAAGAAAGCAAACAGGCCGTTCTGCAACGAGCAGAATGCCACCAGCGCCGTACCAAACGCCGCCATCATGTGCCATGGAGTCTTGCTCTCCGCCAGACGCAGCGAGTAGTAAAAACTGAGTACGGTAAAACACGTCACCACCATATGCGGCCGGATGGCAGTGGCCAGTAACAGAAATATGGTACTGGAAAGCAGAATGGGAACAACAACGCCGCGCCGGATAGCCGGGAACAACCGGGCGGCAACTAGATCCAGCGTAACAAGCGTGGCAACAGCGGATGCAACAATCCACAGACGGCTGACAAAATGCACAGCCGCGGACCCCATGACCACCAACACGTAAGCATCATGCATGGAGTGCAGCATGCCGGTCACAAACATGCCGCCCAGAACGCACAGCGACGAACCGGCCAGAACCAGTGACGGCAGCAGCGGGTACTTACGAACCGTCAGCAGAAAATCCGCCAGATGATGCTGACGCACGGCATCCAGAAAGCCGAAAGCAAAATTGAGCAGTTGCGGATCCGGTTGCCGGTTTACCTGTAAACCATGAAATAGAAAAGCAGTACACGCCAAACCGGCGGCGGCCAGTACAACCAAAGGAAGCCAATGCCCGGCACGGGAAAAGATAGCGCGCATGTGTGGTACGGTAACAGAAGTCTCGAAGAGTTTATAGGTTGTAGTGAGCAGGCTATTCAGCCGTCGCCTCTGGCTATGGCCGACCAGAGGTTGTAGGATATGTTTTGAATAGATTTTCCATAGTTTCTGTGTATCAAAATAGAGTCACTACTCATCCCAAAGGGAACCCTTCGGGTCTACTCACTACTCACTACCATGCCTTCCTACGTTGCATTCATCGGTCATCAGCCTGCCATTAGTATTGCCGAGCTGGCCAGCACGGTACCCGGTTTTCACGTTACACATATACTGGGCAAACAGGCAGTTCTTTTTGATGCAGCCGAGCCGCTGGACCCCAAAGCACTTACGTTACTGGGCGGTACCATCAGCATTGCCGAACAGTTGCCCTACAGCGGGAACGGCCATGCCGGTATTAAGGAGGTGGTATACCAGCAGCTAAAAGCCGTGAAAGGCAAAGCCGTTTTCAGCCTGCGGACCATCGGGTTGCCGCCGAATATTATCCGCGAACTCTACCGCACCAGCAAAGACGTCCTTAAAAAGCATGACATCAGTTCACGCTACATAGGCAACGAGCGCGAACCGGCGGTATCGGTCTTACTGCATGACAGCGGTGTGCTGGACCCCAAGCACGGTGCGGAAATTGTGGTTATCAAAGCCAAAGATCTGTTCTGGGTAGGCCGCACTATTGCCGCACAGGATGTAAACGCATACGCCAAGCGCGACATGAAGAAGCCGGTACGCGATACCACGGTAGGCCTGTTGCCGCCAAAGCTGGCCCAGATTTTGCTCAACTTCGGCGAGTGGCTGGTGGAACAACAGAAAGAAGCGGCCGGCATTAAGAAAACGAAAACGAAAAAGCCGCTCATCGTCCTGGACCCGTTCTGCGGTACCGGCGTTCTCCCCATGGAATCCCTGCTCCGCGGCTGGACGGTGCTGGCATCCGACAATTCGCAGAAGGCAGTCAACGGTTCCACGCTGAATATTGAGTGGCTCCGCAAGGAAGAAAAAATTCTCAAAAAAGACGTGTCGTCCACTGTCTGGAAACAGGATGCCACCAAGCCGTTTGATTTTGTCGGCGGCAAACCCTTTAAGCTGAAAGAATTGCCACAAGTGGTGGTAACGGAAACAAGTCTGGGGCCGAACCTTAAAGAGCGTCCGATGATCAAAGATATTCAGCAAATGAAAGCTGATAATGAAAAACTGCAAATGGCGTTTTTAGAGAACATCGCCAGGTCACTGCCCGGCGTGCCAATTGTTGCCACGTGGCCGGTCTGGTATGCCATGAAGAAACAAATCTACGTCGAGAAAGTGTTGAATAATCTGGAAAAGATCGGCTACGAAGCCGTCCTTCCGCCAGGCGTGGAACCCCACGACCCGGAGCGCAAGACACTTCTCTATCGCCGGCCGGATCAGTTTGTGGGACGGGAGATTGTACTGCTCATGCCGAAAGTCAGTTTGTAGTTGGCAGTCTGTAGCTGGTAGTTGGTTTCATTGGCTTACTGGTCGATTAGTGGATTGGTTGATTGGATTACCAGACCACAATCCAATCAACCAAATAACCAATAAACCAATCAACTTGTTTTTGTCTCTGATACAATCGCATCATGCGTTTTCCCTCGCATTTCTTCCGCGCTTTCATTGTTGTTTTTTGCCTGTGGCACATGGGAGCGACGGCGCTGTATGCCATACCGGCCAGTGTGCGCGACCCGCTGTCCGTCTTTGTAAAGCAATCCATTTTACCCGTCATCCGTCCGTACTTTCTGGTCACAAGCCAATGGCAGCAGTGGAATTTATTTTCGCCCGATCCACTCATGCGTGTGACGAAGTACACATTCGAACGCCAGACAGCAACCGGCTGGCAGCACATTGCACAGCTGGATATTCCGCCGGCAACGCGGAATAAAAATATTGATATCTTCAAAATTCTCAACCGTCTGGATGGTGACGGCGACAAAGATCAGCCTGTTCGCGCGGCTTTTGTCCGGAGCTATTGCACTGCCGCCGGCGTACCGCCAAACGGCCACTTGCGGCTGCACACTACGTATTACGATATTCCCCTCACGAAACTAACCTACGCTCAGTGGCAACAATGGCAACCTGCCATACAGGAAGGAGCCATAACACTTGTTTCCTGCGCCGCCGCCTTATGATGTCTATTCTCCTGCGCACAGAGCAGTTTTTCTTCCGGCGCGTGGATGCGCGCGGCTTCGGCATCATGCGCATAGCCTGGGCGCTGGCTACGTTTTTCTCCATGCTGTGGCGGCTACCGGATGTTCTTCGCTTCTACAGCAACGCCGGCATGCTGCCTGTTTCACTGGAACCGTATGTCATGCATACCATGTACCGCTTTAGCCTGCTTGATACTATTACCGGACCGACAGGCGTGCTGGCACTGTACGCCTTGCTGCTCACCTCGCTTGCATGTGCCGCCATCGGCTACCGCACGCGCGCATCAGTTATTCTGTCCGTTGTCTTACTTTTTTCTTTTCATGAGCGAAATACTATTCTGCTAAGCGGCGGCGATACCGTCCTGCGGTTCACCGGTTTTTTCCTGTTACTGTGTCCGGTTATAACAGCCTTCTCATTGGACCGTCTGCGGAACCAGTGGCACACATGGAACAGGCATCATCACCTGCTGCCACCGCCCACCATGCCGGTATGGCCGGTACTGCTGCTTACATGGCAGCTGGTCATTCTGTACTTCACGTCTTTCTGGGACAAAATGCAGGGCAGCGCCTGGCCGCACGGTACGGCCGTGGCATCCATTCTGCATCAGGCGTACTTTGTCTATTGGCCGCGTTTTATTATGGATATGGGCGCATTCGCCTCGCCAGCTATGGACTACGCCACACTCGCCTACGAATTCAGTTGGCTTTTACTGATTATTCCGGCCGCACTCCATAAAGATCTGCCGTGGAAACATAAAGACCGCGTGCGGCGGCTCATTCTCTGCGGCGGCATTCTGTTCCACGGCAGTATTTTCCTGCTGATGGATGTCGGCTCATTCACGCCCGCGCTGCTTGCCGCTTACTGCGGGCTGCTTACCAAAGAAGATTTTGATCTTGTCCGCCGCCGGCTCAACAGGCAGACCAAGCCCGGATCCATCACCGTATTGTACGATGGCAGATGCAAGCTCTGCCGCCGGAGTATGTTCGGCCTGCAGATACTGGACTGGCTGCACCGGCTCCATGCCGTGGATTTCCACAAGAAAGCGGCCCATGCGGAAGTGGCTCCGGATGTACAACGGGCAGACCTGGACCTGGCTCTCCATATCCGCTTTGCCAATGGCCACACCGAGAAAGGCTTCTACGCTTTCCGCGCACTTGCCTGGCACTTACCGCTCTTGTGGATAAAGGCACCGTTTCTCTACCTGCCGGGCGTCTCCTTTATAGGAGAACGGGTCTATGCGGGGATAGCGAGGAGAAGGGAGAGGTGCAGTCATATACACTGTGATTAAATTCCAATACGGTTATTTTGGAATTTGGAATTTAGTGCTTGGAATTTACTCTCAGCATTATGAGCAAATTATTGAACACAAATTTTATACATAATTAATATTCATTCCTCTCTGGAAATTGATATATTTTTACGTATACTGCCGTGGCAGTCGGATATAGTATGTTTTAGATTCCTGTAAATCGCGCCAGCAGGCCGTAGCTCTGTCTTCAGAGAAGAAATATATAGCCTCTATTCTGATACTAGGTAGAATAGAAACAGAGCGAAGGATCCAGAAGTATTATAATCTGTACTTCCTCTCGATACATTGTTCGTTTAATTGCCCTGTTCCTCTGCCTGCAGACCGTAGTCCGCGGCGGCGGACGAAGGACCCCGGTTATCTCACATCATCGGTATCATAAAGGAATACTAGAAGCTTACGTTCCTCTGTAGCTCCAACCTTCGCCTCTTGGCTTCGGCCGGCGAGAGAGTAAGTAATTATCATCCAAAAGTTCATTCTTTCATCACCGTTCCTCTGTAGCTCAATGGTAGAGCACCTCGCTGTTAACGAGGGGGTTACTGGTTCGAATCCAGTCGGGGGAGCCAATTCAAATTGTCATCATTTGAGCTACTATATAGTCGATGAAGCTCAAGCCCACTTCACATTTCATCGGCTTTAAATTGAAAATTGAAGCCTTTATCGGCCTCTATGTACGACTTCAACAATTTCTAGATGAGAACAATCTCGAGGGATGTATTGAAATGCAGAATATCCTTTCTTTACATACAACTCTTTACTATTTTGAAGCTGAAATTCCTCTAAACGACTTTATTGCCATAGAAGATTTCGTATCTACTTTTCGAGATAGTGAGCAAAAATATATAATTTCCATCAGCGGATTTGATTATTTCAAGCGAGAAGAAAAAGAAATTCTTCTCTACTTAAAGCCAGAAAACACATCTCTATCAACATTACAAAAACAATTGGCATCTCAATTTCAAAGAAATGCTATTATCGACAATCAATTTGGATTTATTCCACATGTAAGTTTGTTTAAGATTCTTGATACAGATACCTTTCAAAAATATCGCCTACAAATTGAGGAGATTGTAAGCCAATGCCTTACAGGAATCAGCACCATGGATGTTTGCAAGAGGCTTCATATCTTTGCTGTGTATTCCCAGACTAGACCAGAAATACAGCTTTCTCTTTAACAAGTGCCCGATTTTACTCTCATTACTGAGCGCTGCTGTCTCCGTCGTCTCTCACGAGATGATGCCGAACACGTGTGGTCCGCTGCCCACACTCCTGGCTTTACAGCTGGTATGAGCTGGAACCCTCCGAAGGACTTTAACGAGATGCATCTTTTTACCGATGAAGCGCTTCTTCTTTGGGAAACAGGTGAAAAATTTGTGTGGACCGTTGAAGAGAAGGAGACTGGCACATTCATCGGACGCGTTGAAGCAAAGAGAGCTCGAGAACTTCCAGGCAATGTCTGGGGCCTTGGATACTGGATCCATCCTTTGCAGCAGGGGAAGGGCTATGCGACCGAGGCGAGCAAGGAAGTCATACGCTTTATCTTCGAAGATCTTGGAGCAGACAGCATCGTTTCTTCGCACCTCGATTGGAATGAGGCAAGCGGCAAGGTGCTTCGAAAGATCAGCATGAAGCACACTGGATTCTCGGAAAATAGAGTGGTTAAGAATGGCAAGCCAATGAGAGCTGCAGAGTTTTGGCTGGATAGGAAGGATTGGAAACTATGCTAAAAGTGCGACAATGGCTATTCTCCAGCTTGGGAAGAGTAAGAATCATATTCCAATCGAACGACCTAAGTGCATCCAGCATCTGGAGCCAATTTACTGTAAGGCGTCTTTTACTATTGGCAGAAGCCATACGCATCAATACTCTTAAGCCTATGCATGACTGTATCTTTTGCAAAATAGTGTCTGGAGATTCTCCCAGTTTTACAATATGGGAAGATGAAAAGCATATGGCTTTCCTTTCAATCTTTCCGAATACGCCCGGATTCTCCGTGGTCATTCCGAAGACTCATTATCCGAGTTACGCATTTGATATAGCTGATGATGTTTTGACAGACCTTGTTCTCGCTTCAAAGAAAGTAGGCAAACTATTGGATAAGGCATTTTCTGATGTAGGGCGTACAGGAATGATATTTGAAGGATTCGGTGTTGATCATATTCATGCAAAACTAATTCCGATGCATGGGACAGGCGGCATGACTGAATGGAAACAATTACAATCCAATGTTGACGTCTTTTTTGATCAATACAAAGGATACATCTCTTCTCATGATTACAAGCGAGCCGAGGATACTGAACTGGCTGCCATGACAGATATGATTAGAAACGCAGCTTAATCAGAATTGTTTATTACATTAGTTTGATATTTCAGATTTAGAATTGAAAAAGATACAACTTCACCATGGCACTCATCGTGTCATTTTTAACAAAAAAATGTTGTATAAATCAAACTAAATCGCTTTGGGCAGTAAAGAAAACGCCATCTCTAACCTATGCCAAGTATCCTTAATCTCAGTTCTAGCGCTGTACAGTGATGAGAGCCATCAAAATTTTAGCTCTTATAAGCCAAAAAAAATAAATGAAAAACAAAAAGTTCCATTTCCGGTCATTAAAGCTTTTTGATAAACTACCCAACGATGATCAAAATAGTTTTTTTCGACTTTGACGGGGTACTGACAGTTGATGGCGCGGGTTCGTTCACAACTTGCACCAATATTCAGAAACACATCCCCGATATTGCATTTGACAATATTATCAAATGCTACAGATTGAATCACCCAAAAATGCTTTTAGGACAGACTACACATGCATCTATCTGGAAGGAGTTTTCGAGCTGCGTCGGTAAAGATCTTGATATAGAAATCCTTGATGAGGCTTTCAGAAATACTCCGATGAATACAAAAATGATGGAGTTGGCAAAAAAATTAAAGAATCACTACAGGCTTGGGATCATCACTGATAATAGCAAAGAACGCCTTAACATATTGAAAGAGGAAATGAAACTTTCTAACTTGTTTGAAATCATCATGGTCTCCGGTGAAACTGGAATTCGAAAAGACAGTGACGAGACGTTCGTAAAAGCTCTTGAACTTGCAGGATGCAAACCGGAAGAATGCGTATTTATCGATAATAGTGAGGATAATCTTATTGCGCCGAAAAAACTGGGATGGAACACGATCTTTCATGATCACAAAAAAAACGATGTGGATTTTGTGATCGGCGAGTTAAGTAAATTGGGAGTCTCGGGAGCATGACCACTATAGCATCAAGAGTGTTTCCATTGGGCCGAGGAATGGCGCAGTCATAGTTCCAGCGTTGCAAGTGCCCAGATTAATAATGACCAATATTATGAATGTATAGCATAACTATCAAGCTTTATGCTTATCGTTAGCACCTGTTGTACGAGCGAATAAACCCTCCTAAGCTCAAGAAGGAGCCAATGCAGGGAGTCAAATTATATGATTGCAAAACAACTTGCACTTTAATTCAGTGTTATTTACCATAAAATTATGGCACTTATCAATCCTTGGATTAACTTCAACGGAAATGCAGAAGAAGCATTTACATTTTATAAATCAGTATTTGGCGGAGAGTTCGCAACCATTATACGTTTCAAAGACATATCAAGCCCTGAATTTCCAGTCGCGGAAAATGAAGCACATAAAATAAGGCACATTACTTTGCCTATTGGTACAAACATGTTAATTGCAAATGATGTTCCGGAAATTATGGGGCGGGTAAACGAAAACGAAAACAGGAGTAAAATTGACATCAGCGCAGAAAGAAAATAGGAAGATGACAAATTGTTTACGGGTCTTTCCGCAGGCGGAACAGTGGAAATGCCTATCGCCGACAGTCCTTGGGGTTCGTATT
>JAQBQQ010000043.1 GCA_028286915.1 Candidatus Peribacteria bacterium
CAACGAACCAACGAACCAACGAACCAACGAACCAACGAACCAACGAACCAACGAACCAACGAACCAACGAACCAACGAACCAACGAACCAACGAACCAACGAACCAACGAACCAACGAACCAACCAACCAACCAACCAACCAACCAACCAACGATTAAACGAGTCCAGTTATTGTTTCTATCGGTAACATAACCGGCATCTCTCTTGCCACCCTCACATCATCCACGAATAACTGCACACTTGTTCTTCCCATGTAAGTGTCCATGCCAATGCGGCACAGAAGATCAACGGGCTGATTCACATGGTGTGCAATATGGCCGAGGCCGAAGCCGATGAGCTTATGTGCATGAAGCTTTGCCTGCAGATGCGCGCCGTCGGCACCACAACGGCGGACATCGCCGAGCATAACGCCGGGCAATAGGAACCGTGGCTCCAGATTCCCCTGGCCGAATGGTTCCAGTGCACACATGTCCGCATGCAGGCGTGCGCTGATGTGTCTTGGATCCAGTATGACATCAGCCACCAAAAATGGCGATAGCTCAGATGCATCCACATGCCCGGCAATATCGGCTGCCAAGCGCCGCTCCAGCTCGGACAACAAGTGAACCGGCAGATGACAGCCGGCCGCCTGCGCATGGCCGCCGAAATGGGTAAGTACATCCGAGACGCGCGACAGGCCTTCGGCAATATTATAGGCTGGAATACTGCGCAGCGATGCCGTGCACGTACCGCCCTGAATGCTGCCTACGAAGCTGGGCTTGCCGAATGTTTCGGTGAGCTTGCCGGCAATGAGACCCACAATGCCGGACGAATATTCCGGACGCGCCAGAAAAATAAGCGGCGACGTACTGCCGATAAAAGATGCCGACGCTTCCGTCATAAAGCCGCGCACCTGCTGCTGACGACGCTGGTTCAGCTCATCCAGCAGCGGCAGTGATGAAAGATCATCTCCAAGAAGTGCCGCGAGTGCGATAGCGGGGTTATCCATCCGGCCGGCGGCATTAATGCGCGGCGCCAGACGGAACGCCACATCGCGGCTGGTAATGGCAGTGCCAAGACCCGCCTGGCTCACCAATAATGCCAACGGGCCGGACGTGCAGCGGGCCAGCGCGGCGATTCCCTCCTGCACAAGCCTTCTGTTTTCCCCTTTGAGTTCTACAAGATCCGCAATGGTACCAATGGCAGCCAGTGCGGCATCCGTATCACAGTCCGTCCAGAGCGGGTTACCGCGCGCTTCCTCCAGCGACCGGACAAACGCATAGACTACGCCAGCCGCCGCCGGGTACGGCCGGGGGAAATCAGCAGACAGAAGCGGGTGCAAAATGGCATATGCCGCCGGGATTTCGGCGTGCATGGTGTGATGATCCAGGATAATGACATCGATCCCCGCTTCCTTTGCCCGTCGTATTTCTTCGACCGACGCAATGCCCGTATCAGCCGTAATGAGCAACTGAATGTTCGCATCCAGCACCTCCTGGATATGATGGTCTTTCAAGCCGTAACCTTCCGTTAAACGATTCGGCAAACGAACCAGCGGCTGCACAGCATGCCGGCGGAAAAAACGAACCAGCTGCGCGGCGGATGTAATGCCGTCACAGTCGTAATCACCAAAAATCATGACTTTCTCCTGCCTGTCCACTGCCTGCCACGTACGCTCCACGGCACGTTGCATGTCCGGGTATAGCAGCTTTGTCTGTCGGTTATCCGTAGCGGTGCGAAGCTGGCGCTCCTGCTGAAGCAACTGCACAACAGTCGCGCTTACGTCGCAACCGGGTACGGCAAGCGCACTGCGCATATCTGTGCCGGGAATCCAGCGCTTACCGGTAAAAGACAAAAGCGACATAGGCAAGCAGAGTAGCAGAGCCGGGAATCATTCGGCAGCCAGAAACAAAAAATATTTTGCTCACTTGGATTTTTCGGCTGACAGCTACTACAAAAAACGTTCCGCGGAAGCGCGGAACATCTTGGCGCTTTTCGTCTTTTTACAGTTGGCTTTTAGAGCTTCGCTTGGATTCGCATTTAAAGAGTTTCCATTTTTCGTGCTCTGCGCAAGGTCCACGCCACAGCTCCCAACATGATACCAACGGTTACGTATCCTTCCGGCCCGCTGCGCGTGAGTGGTACACGCTGAACAGGTATTTCATCCAATGGAGCGCCGGCGTGCAGCACGGGGGTTTGGCGCGCTTTCACAATACGCTCAAGCGCACGCAGAGTAGCTTTATCAACACTGATGGTGGGAACAGCCGGAGCCGAACCATGTACCGGCTCTTCGGAAGATACCGCGGAAGAAAACGACGATTCGGAAGAGGAAGGAGGATTCGTATAGGCATTCCGCAGCCTCTCAATTCTCTTCTGGTTTTCCGCATCGGCAATAGCGCTCAATTCCCGGTCCGATTTGCGCTCAATGGTAATGGGCGAGTTCACCAGCGTCTCTTCCGGTGTAAAATATGCCGATGCCACCGGTACCATGACCGGCTGCAGAAAGAGGGCGAAGGCGAAGATAATTTTGAACATTTCTAAATATTATACAATAAAATTAATAAATCAGCAATCATTCCGCTGCTGAAGCAGGCAATTGTAGTACTGCTGTAAATCGGACACGCCGTCATTGCCGGATGCCCATTTAAGAGGATCCGTTTCGCCATTATCCACGATTCCATCCAAATTTTTATCTTCTCCCGTCCAGCGCACCCTTTCCAGGTTCTGGCAGCTTTTGGTGCTGGTGTACTCACTGCAAATACGTCCGCCTTTGTCCACCCGGCAATACCCGTCGCACAGGCCGTCGCCGTCTGAATCCGGATTAATAGGGCTGGTTTCACCGGTATCAATAATGCCGTTCCTGTTTTTATCTTCCACGCCGTCTATGAGGCCATCGCCGTCGGTATCACGAATAGTCGGCTTGGTGTGGGCTTTCAGCACTTCCACGCCATCCGTTAAACCGTCGCCGTCTGAATCCGGACTCTGCGGATTCGTCTGAACAATGTATTCCTCGCGTGCATTGAGACCGTCTCCATCCCGGTCCGTGCCAATCGGCAGCGGCTTCGATGTCATGACATAACATGTGGCGCCGGGCTGGAATACATCAAGCTGATTACTGATACGTCCGGGCTGCGGACGGCGGGCAACATCGGGCTTTGTGGGCGGATTGAAGATAGAAAAAATCGGCTGCTTGTTCTGTATGCGCTGCTCCCGCCAGGCTTGTTCCGCCTCGGACAGGAACAGCTTGCCCGGGAAACCATACGTAACTGGCGATGTTTTAGGGTCGTAATTATCCGGATAACAGTACCCCCAATAGCGCACTGCATTTCCACTCCGCCCAAACAGTACCGACCTGCTGATGGGCCAGATATCCTCCGGCACATGAAAGACTACGTTGGTATCTGCCGGAATCGTCGCGCCACTGTCTACTTCCTCCACCGTAAGAATGCGCCATGGCGGTTCTTTTTGCTGCACGGTATACACGCGGGCCAGCAATGGCGACCGTGCGAACATGGCAAACGAGACGATGACGGCGGCCACTATTGCCAGAAGCACCTGGAACCAGGTTTGCCGGGAAAGTTGTTGGATGTGCATGTTTCATACTATTATAGCGGAAAACAGGAAAAAACGGTAGACAGAAGGCAGAAAGGGCAAAGAGGGCAGGAAAGGCAGGAATTTTCTGCCATATTGATTATCTGTACCTTCCTGCCTTCTTGCCTTTCCTCACCTTCCTGCCTTCCTCTACACTGTCGCTTCATGGCCAAAGACTACTACCAGATACTCGGCATTCAGCGCGGCGCCAGCCCGGAAGAGATAAAAAAGGCGTACCGCAACATGAGCAAGGAACTGCACCCGGATAAGCATAAGGGTGACAAGGCAGCTGAACAGAAATTCAAAGAAGTAAATGAGGCGTACGAAATACTTTCCAACCCGCAGAAGAAGCAGATGTTTGACCAGTTCGGCGAGGCGGGCACCAATGGCAACGCCGGACCGGGTGCCGGAGGAGGAGGCTTCGGCGGCTTTGACTTCAACGGTTTTTCCGGCGGCAGTGCTGATTTTTCTGATATTTTCGAAGGGTTTTTTGGCGGCGCTTCGTCAGGATCGGCACGGGCCAGGCAAGATGAGAAAGGCCGCGACCTGGAAGTAAATATCTCCATAGATTTTATGGAGAGCGTTACGGGCGCCAGGCGCACGCTGCAAATCCGCAAGCAAAAAGAATGTGAAGTCTGCAAAGGGTCGGGGACAGAGCCGGGCACGCATACGAAAACGTGTCCCGAATGCAGCGGAACCGGACAGGTAACGCGCACGGCGCAGTCGTTCTTCGGGCTCATACAGCAACGCGTGCTGTGCCCTCGGTGCAACGGCTCCGGTAAAGTTCCGGAAAAGCCGTGTCACAAGTGCAACGGCGAAGGCCGCTACAGCGCCAACGTAGAGGTGGATGTAAATATTCCCGCCGGCATTGCCGACGGCCAGACACTCCGCATGCGCGGCGAAGGGGATGCCGGAAGGCAAGGCGCTGCAGCCGGTGATTTATACGTGCACATTCATGTACGCCCCGACAAACGCTTTGACCGCGAAGGCGACGACATCCGTTCTATAAACGACATCAGCGTGCTTGATGCGCTGCTTGGAACAGAGCTGGAAGTAGAAACCGTGCAGGGAACATCAAAAGTAAAGATTCCGGAAGGCACGCAGCCCGGCCAGGTATTCCGGCTAAAAGATAAAGGCATGCCGCAATTAAACGGCTCGCGCCACGGCGACCATTACGTCACCGTAAATGTAAAAGTTCCAACCAAGCTAAGCCGGCATGAGCGGAAGCTATTGGAGGAGTGGCGGAAGTTGTAATATCCACCCCCAGCAGCACCCATCCCTGGGTGCGGTCTGCGTGCGGTCCATTTTGAAGCGGTCCATTCGGACAGGGTTCCAATTCACCATTCATCCAACGAACTGATATCCCATTTTCCAGATGCAGATGACCAGGCATAGCTGTCAGGTATTTGCACCAGTCCCGCCTTCACCGGATTTGCATGTATATAGTGCAAGGCAGCCGATCTGTTTTTAATTTCTTTTATATGAAAACGCTCCTGCCACAGCTGATGAAGACCGAGATTTCTTGTAGTATTAGATTTAAAAGATCCGATAATTTTTGAGACAGAGCCGGGCGGCAATATTTTCAGTAAGATATGAAGATGATCCGGCATAATGACAAAGCCATACAGAAAAAATGGATGCAGATCTTGCACACGGTACAAAGTTTCAATTGCCTCACGGGCATTGCAATCATGTATAAATACAGGGTTTCTACTCATGGTAACAATAGTAATGAGCATTGTTACATCATTTTGAATCGGGTGACGCTGCGACATGCTATGATATTCGTTTATACGTAATACATAGTATATACTTATTTTTATTTTTCCTTGGGCCGCAGCCAGGGATGGCTGCTGCTGGATGAAAAACCGGTTCCAGGCTGCCCTAGAACGCCCCTGTAATACCGCGCCCAGGGATGGGCGCTACTGGTTTTTTACACATCCAAATTCCCCAGATCATCCTCCGCCATGACGGGCGATAATTCCTCACTTATTTCTTCCGTTACTTTAGCGTAACCGCCCTGGCCCTGCTTTGGATTTTTAAGCTTCATGACGATCTGGCGGTACTCGCCTTCGCCCACGCTCTCGGTTGTAAGATCCGATAAACTTGGGTGATTGGCCACAAACGTGTGCACAATGCGGCGGAAGTACGGGCTCATGGGTGCCAAAGCAATGCGGCTGCCGGTGCGGCGGACGAAGTCGGCTTTTTGTTCGGCGATGCGGCACACTTTATCTTCCTGCGCTTTGCGGTAGCCATCAACGTCCAGCACGATAAATGGCGCTTTCTCCATTTTTTCCTTGGTACGCACAATAGATTTCAAAATATTCTGCAACGCACCCAGCGTTTCGCCATGCCAGCCAATAATGCGGCTTGGCTCCGATGACTGGATCTCCACACGGATCATGCCTTCATCGGGCGGCTGCACGAGAATACCCGACACCGGAAGGTTCAGGTGCGTAAGGAGCTGGCTGAGGATATCTTTGATAAGGTCGGCGTTCATGGGGCTGCTAGGATAGCGGGATAGCGGGAGGAAAGAAAGATGGAGAAAGTGAGTTTTGAGTCATGAGTCTTGAGTTTTGAAATTCATGACTCAAACATCAAGACTCAAGACTCAAAAAAGCCCCCGAACACGGAGGCTTTTCCTACATTTTCGAGAATCGATTAACGGACTGCGTCCTTCAGCGTCTTTCCAGCCTTGAATGTGGGAACTTTCATGGCAGGGATAGAAATCTTCTGGCTTGGGTTGCGTGGGTTCACACCCTGGCGAGCGCGGCGGGAAGAAAGCTTGAACGTACCGAAACCGGTGATAGTAACAGGCTGACCCTTCTTCAGGTTCTTGATAACGATATTCATGAGTGCCTGGAGAGCGTCTCCTGCAGCGCGCTTGGTAATACCGGAAGCGTCGGCGATTGCTGCGATAAGGTCCTGCTTGGACATAGATAAATTGGGGGAAAAAGTATGGGCAACTCGGACTATACGCCCGCCCAGAGCCGTTGCAAGGGCGCGATGATCATTTTTCGGCTTGCGCAAGTCATATTATTTTGTATTTGTTTTATACAAGCCAAAAAATCTGAATACAAAGAATACTTTACAATCTATCAAAATGAAATGTTATTTGCCATTGATGATCATAAATTAAACATCGTCAATGGTACAAATATTCGTCTATATCACCAGAAAACGCACATCAAAGCGCCTTCATGTACACCGGATGATTGACACCCGCACCCCTGTTTCACTAGGCTCACCGCTCATGAGCAAACATCTTGTCATTGTAGAGAGCCCGGCCAAAGCCAAGACCATCAAGCGGTTTTTAGGTAAGGATTATACCGTGGAAGCGAGCATGGGACACATTCGTGATCTGCCCAGCAGCACGATTTCGGTGGATACCGATGGCGATTTTGAGCCGGACTACGTGGTACCCAAAGAGAAGGAGGCAGTTGTTAAAAAATTAAGGGACGCACTTAAGGAGAGCGGTGACTTATGGATCGCGACAGACGAAGACCGCGAAGGAGAAGCCATTGGCTGGCACTTAACACAGGTGCTTAAAGTAAAAAATCCGGAGAGCGTGAAGCGCATCGTCTTCCACGAAATTACCGAACGCGCTATTAAGGAGGCCATTGCGAATCCGCGCACGCTGGATATGAAACTGGTGGACGCCCAGCAGGCACGCCGCGTACTGGACCGTCTGGTGGGCTACACGCTGTCGCCGTTTCTGTGGAAGAAAGTTTACAGAGGGCTGTCGGCCGGACGCGTGCAATCGGTGGCCGTCAAAATTATTGTGGATCGTGAGCGCGAGATTAAAGCGTTTAACGCCGAAGAATACTGGTCGATAGATGCCGTCCTGGATACCAGCGAAAAAAAACAGGTGGTCGCTTCGCTTAGCAAGTACCGCGGTGAAAAATTTGTTCCCGTGTCGCAAGCCGAGACCGATACCGTCCTGCAGAATCTGGAGAACGCCACCTACACCGTTTCCTCCACAGACGAACGCGAATTGAAAAAATCGCCGCCGCCGCCGTTTACCACATCAACATTACAGCAGGAAGGCGCCCGCAAACTGGGCTTTTCGGTGAAGCAAACCATGGTGGTGGCACAGCAATTATATGAAGGCGTATCACTCGGGCGCGGCAACGGCCACACCGGTCTCATAACCTACATGCGTACGGACTCCGTCAATCTGAGCCAGAAAGCCCTTGAGGATATAAACGCCACAATTTCCAAGCAGTACGGCCGCGAGTATCTGCTGAACGAGCCGCGCGCCTATAAAACCAAATCCAAAGGCGCCCAGGAAGCGCACGAAGCCATTCGCCCGACAGAGCTGGAACGAACGCCGGCCTCGCTGGCGGGAGTACTGGATCATCAGCAGTTAAAGCTCTACACGCTTATCTGGAACCGCACCATGGCGACACAAATGGCGGCGGCCGAGCTCAAGCGCGTGGGTATGGATATTCAGGCGGCTGACTATACTTTCCGTGCCACGGGACAGACATTATTGTTTGACGGCTACCTGCGCGTGTACCAGGAAGGCCGCGATGAAGGCGATAGCAAGAAAGAGGATGACATGGACGATAACGGTGATCGTCTGTTGCCGCTGCTTAAGGCAGGTGACGTGCTGGATTTGCAGGAACTCAAGCCCGAGCAGCACTTTACCAAGCCGCCGCCGCGCTACACGGAAGCGGCGCTTGTGAAAAAGCTGGAAGAGGAAGGCATTGGCCGGCCGAGTACCTACGCACCGACCATTTCCACTATTCAGGCGCGCGGCTACATCAAAAAAGAAGAGAAGCAACTGGTGCCGCAGGACATCGCCTTTATGGTAACCGACTTATTGGCCGAACATTTCTCCAGCATTGTGGACCTGGCATTCACCGCCAACATGGAACAATCACTGGATGATATTGCGGATGGTGACGTAAAAGGCAGCACGTTCCTGCGTGCTTTCTACAAGCCCTTCAAAGCCCTGGTAGATGAAAAGACGGAAGAGATTTCCAAGAAAGACGTGCTGAAGGAACGCATTTTAGGCAAAGACCCGGAAACAGGCCTGGAAGTGGTAGTGCGCACCGGCCGCTTTGGCCCGTACGTGCAGCTGGGTAAAGTGGAAGACCTGCCCGAGAAGCCGAAAGGCAAAAAGAAAGAAAAGAAGATCAAGCTGAAGAGCGCGTCCATCCCCAAGCACTTGTCGATGGATGACATTAATCTGGAGCAGGCGCTGTCACTGCTCAGCTTCCCCAAAGAACTTGGGAAAGAAGGTGATGATGTCATTACGCTGGCGTTCGGGCGCTTTGGCCCCTACCTCACATGGGGC
>JAQBQQ010000045.1 GCA_028286915.1 Candidatus Peribacteria bacterium
CATCTTCCATGAGCGTAAGGCAGCCGTTTCTGAAATAATCCTGAATACGCGGGCCGAAAATTTCTTCGCCAAACATTTTCACCATCATGTTCATGGCGTCCAGCGCAATTAAATCTCTCTCTTCCGGCGTTTTGCCTTCCAGCAGGTTCAGTCCCAGCGGTCGTTCGGTATCTGCCGGGTTGAAGTAAATAACGTCATCGGCCCGGGAGCGGGGGATGTACGGCATGACATCTTCTATAAGCGAGCCGTGCGGATCGACAATGCAGACGCCTTTGCCATTGGCAAAATCCTGCCGGGCCATCAGCTGGATAATGGAAGATTTCCCCGTACCTGTTTGTCCGATAATATAAAAGTGGCGGAACCGGTCTTCCTGCTTCATGAAGATTTTCTGCTTCTCGCCGCGGTACGTGTTCTGTCCCAGGAACAGTCCTTCTTCCGGAATACTTTTTGGCGCCGGTGCCACTTTAAAGTTCTGCCATTTAATAGATTCCACTTTGTTATATTTGATGTTCGGCAAATGGAAAAAGCTGGCCAGTTCCATTGTGCCAAGCAGCATCTTGGGCGTGCGCAGCGCCTGATACACCGTTCTGCGCGGGCTGCGGCGGATGAACTGCTCCACAACTTTGTCCTGCTGACGGAAGGGCGGACTTGTAAATGAGTTTCCCCGTACATCTCCAAACTGGCTGAAGGCAGCTTTAATACCATCCAGAAGGTTTTGCGCCCGGCTTTGGCTGGCAGCCGATGTAAGCAGGCGAACGGTGCAGGTAAAACCCGGGTTCGACGCTTTTTCATCCACGCCCTTGCTGTACTCTTCAATCATCTGCGATACGCGCTCGCCCGTTGCCTCCTGGGATTGGGCCTTAATGGCATCGTCCGGCGAGGTGAGTAAATCAAACATCGATGAAAGCCAGGTAACCGGATTCATGAGGCTTGCCTTCTTCTTTTTGGGGTTCAGTAGATTTTTGGCCTCTTTCTGCAGCTTCTCCTGCCAGCCGGATTTGGCCGGGCGCAGAATAAATTGCACGGCGGCGCCTTCATCCACTTTTAATTTGGAAAAGGCATTGGTAATGGAATTAAGCGGATCGCTTTTTAGTTGCTGATACGTTTTGAAAACGGATGTGAACGGCTTTTGCGGAACCAATGCCGTTGCCTCTACGACCGAATCGCTGGTAAAAATATTGTAGTCTTCCACTTCATCGATAATGACATCCGGATAAAACGATGTCAGTTGTTTCTCCATGAGGTGAGCGATTTTGCGCGGGCAGACGACAAACAGCAGAATTTCTCCGGCCAGCGCCGCGTATTCCACGGAAAAGAATGTCTGGCCGTGTAATCTGCTGGCGAAGCTGCCGCTGTACAAGCTATGCAGCGATTGATACATGTGATCCATTACGCCAAGAACCTCGCGGAAATCATTACCGGAGAATTGTTCGGATTGCACTTCCTTATCCTCTTTGCTTTCTTTTTTGGGTACCAGAATTTGCAAAAAAACCAAGTCGCGTTCGCGTTTAAAATCGGCCTGGAGACGGCTCCATGCAAAAAAGCCAAGAACTCCCGCATACAGGAGGATAAGCACGCCAATGCTGATGAGAATAGTCATCATGATTCTATCGTACCATTATACCATACTTTTGTGCGAAAAGTGATACCAAGTTGCCATAAAAGGAGCGGTATTCGCAAAAACCGGATAACGCCTCTTCCGGCCTGCCATAGCGGCACGGGAACATGATTTGCAGGTACGATAACGGCATAGTGAGTATAGTCGGATGGCGCGGGTGCAAGAGGAGGAACAAAAGATATTTTGCGGGCGGCTTTTCTTGGCTTTTAGCGGCCAATGCAGCAAACTGATGCCACTCCGCTTTTATTATGAACGTTATTTGGCAAATACGGCGTGGAATGCAAGCTTTGTACCGCGGATCTTTGCAGTACCTGTTTGGCAGGCCGTCGCTGCGGTCGGTCCACGGCTGGCGGTTAACATTCCGGTTGCGCACACTGCTGTTGCTCCGGGGAAAGGGGACTCTTCAGAGTCTCACGCCGCATCGCGACGTAAAATTATGGGTGGATAAGGAAGCTTTTCCGCGCGTCTTCAGCTTACTCCAGAAAGCCGAACACACTATTGTAATTCAGATGTTTATCTGGCGTGATGACGAGATCGGCCAGCGGATGGCGACTGTATTATTGGAAGCCGCCAACCGAGGCGTGCGTGTGGATATTACCAAGGAAGCCATTGGGGATGTGTTTGAAGTGCATCGTGATTTTCTCTCGACTAAAAATCAGGCTCAGCCGTTGTGGCAGCGCTTCTGGAAACATCCGAATATACGCATTCATTACGCCACCAATAATGATCATGCGAAGGTGTATATTATTGACGGGAAAATTCTTCTGCTTACCGGCATGAACATAGCCGACGAGTATCATTATATTTTACATGACTACCTGGTGGAGCTGCGCGGAAACCGCTTCGTAGAGCGCTATTTAACGCGCGGTGAATTGCCGGACGGCGGTAGTCGCGTGCAGATAAAAATGAATAACGAAGTAGTGAAAGAAATTCGTCCGGTTGTCATGCAGCTTCTGGCCGGGGCAAAAAAATCGATTGTTATCGAACATTGTTATTTGTCTGATCCGGCTGTTATTCAGCTGCTTATCAAGCGCAGTAAAGACGGCGTGCGCGTTACTATTATTACGCCGGAGAAAATGGAATTCGTGCACCACTTTTCCAGCATGGAAGCCATGAGCGAACTGGTCACCAAAGGATCGCCAAAATTTTTAAAAGTATTTTTATTTCCGGGCGAGTTTCATGCAAAGATTTTGCTTGTCGATCATGTAAAGGCGTTCATCGGTTCCGCCAATCTTATGACATCATCGCTGGATGAAATGGGTGAAGTGAATGTTCTGTTGCAGGGCAACCGGCAGCTGGCGCTTATAAAACTGCGCGACATACTGCGGGCGGATATTCTTAAGAGCAAACTTATGACCAGTCCGTCACGCATGCGCTGGGCAGTGCGATGGCTTGCCTGGCTGAAACTGTGAAGAGGACAGACTCAGCCGGGTACGATGTATTCCGTTTATCGTAGGAATAATGCACACATACCCTGCTTTTGACGTATCTGTCATGTAGCAAGAGGAGCCGGGCATTTGATCTCCCAAAATGGGCAAAAAAATGGTATACTAATAAGAATTTATGACACACACACGCATATGGCCGGTGGTGGCAACGACAACCGCATTCCTGGGGATTGTGGTCATGTTGTCTGTGGATGGCGCCGCCGTGCGGGCCCAGTCCAATGACTGTATTGGTAAGCCGTACGGCTACCCGGGCTGCCCCATGCTGGAGCAGAGTGCCGTTTCTTCTTCCGCGGTACCTGCGCATTGCGGTGACGGCGTGCTGCAGAAAGATGAAGGCGAGACGTGTGACGAGGGACGAATGAACGGCCAGGGAGCCTGTACCAGCAGCTGCGTGCTGCTCTATTGTGGTGACGGAAAAATCTCGGTCCAGGCCGGAGAAGAATGCGAGCCGAAAGTGGAGCAGGTATACGCGCAGGATCCGCAGACAGGCGAGATGAAAGTACAGAAACGTTTTGTAGCCCAGAGCTGCGGAACATATTGCACGGCTCCGGCATATGATGCGCAGGGGAAAACAAGCGGCGGTTGTCGTAAGAATTTCCAGGCGGCCTGTACGGTTTCATCCGTTTCATCGTCAACGGGTTCTGCCAAACCTGCAGCCGGTTCATCTGTCTCAAGTGCGTCTGCAGGCTCTGTGTCATCCGTTGCAGCTGTATCATCGCCTGCTTCTTCTGCTTCTTCGCAGTCTTCTGCGCCGATAGTTCTCAGCAGCCTGGCATCTTCGTCATTGCCGGTTATTCCCGCAGCCGCTTGCGGCGATGGTATACGTCAGTCTCCGGAGGAATGTGACGATGGTAATCAGAATCCAAGTGACCTGTGCTCCAATACATGCCGTTTGCCGGCGTGCGGCGATGGCATCAGACAGGCAAATGAAGAATGCGACGACGGTAATCGTAGCAACGCCGATGCGTGTTCCAATGTGTGCACCGTCTTACGTTGCGGCGATGGCATAGTGAATGCCGGCGAAGAGTGCGATGACGGCAATCAGCTGAATACAGACGCATGCTCCAATAGTTGCCGGTTCGCTCATTGTGGCGACGGGATCATCCAGGCCAATGAAGAATGTGATGACGGCAACCATGATAATACCGATGCATGTTCCAACACATGCCATGTTCCACGTTGTGGCAATGGTATGGTTGAAGGTGCCGAGCAGTGCGATAATGGCTTGCGTAATTCAAACATGTCAAAGAACGCCTGTCGTCTGAACTGCCGCCAGCCCGTATGCGGTGATAAAGTAATTGATTCGGGTGAAGAATGTGACGGCGGCGCCTATTGCACCGGCACCTGTACATTAACCGCGCCTGTTGCGACAGTGGCCGTTAAAACACCACCGGCAACCACCGATAAGAATTCCATTGTGCTGCAGGCCATCGTCGGCTCGCTCATTATTGTAACCGGTATACTTGGTTACCTGCTTCGTACAAAAATTCTGATTCTGCTCGGCCTCAAAAAGCCGGTGAAAGACATGGACGATTTGCCGCTGGACCAAATAGAGGCGCCTTGGAATAAATGGTAATAGAAGATGAGAGAGAGAATACATTCCAGGTATTACAGGGAAAAGACGGGCAATGCGGAGCCACGCGGATAGTATTTACTGTAAACGAAAAGGCGTTCCATAGTCGCCATCGGCAGATGGTGGTTGCGTGTGAATGTAGTGAAAAAAATAACCCGTGAACAGCAGATTTGTGATCATGATAATAATCAGCGACAAGGAAAAGAGATAGCCGGCCAGTGAAGATTTTTTGGAAAGATCGAATGCTGCCAGACACACGCCCAGCGGAAAGAGCGGATAAAAAATGATATGATAATGTGGATAAACAGGTACGCGCACAATAAAGAAAGCAGCCGTTGTCAGCACAAAGTGGAGCAGCAGAAAGAAGACAAGTGTATCCCGTGTGCCGATTTTTTTTCGCTGGATTAGATGTTCTATGGTCGCTAATGATTGATAGGCAACAGAAAGAAAGCTGATGCCGGCAATAATTACATAGAAAGTAAATACCACAGGCGAAACAGACATAAACGGCTGTTGCAGGAACTGGGAAAAAGCGGCTTTTCCCAGAAGATACTCAAAACCATTGCCGCTTGTTATGCCGGCGGACCATTGCCAGTAGGACACTAAATCCAGAGATTCATGCGTGCTCTTATGAAGCGCATACAGAATATTCTGCCCGTGCGTTTGCAGCTGATACCATACGTACGGACTGTAGATAAGCAGGAAAACCAGGCAGCCAATGTACATATCCCGGGTTTTTACCGGTATTTTTTGCAAAATCAGGAATATGCCCAGCGTAAAAGGCAGGCACCAGGCACTCATATGTAATTGTGTAAGAAAAGCGGTAAGCATAAAAAGCAGAATCAGCTTCCATGGCTTATAGTTTTCCAGCAAAGACATAAGTACGATGAGCAGACACACGAAAAAGGGAAACAGCAAATCCTGCGCCCAGATTTTCCGGGAATAGATAATGGCCCACGGCGCACTGGCAAAAAGCGCCGTTGTCCACAGGGCAACAGATGCATTTGTATTTTTTCTGAGCAGAACGTACAGCAATGCGATGCCGGCAACATTCAGCCAGGCGATCATAGCTGCGGCCGGAAGGGGATTGCTGCTTATGAGTGCGGGAATGCCAAGAATCCAGGTAAAGAGCGGCGGGTTAAGCAGCCCGACAGATGATGGCAGCCCCGTAAGCGCAAGGCCGTTGCCGTGCCACTGCGCACCGGCCAATGCCCATGCCTGCTGCTCATCATATTTGTATTCCATGAGTTGTAAAAAACCGACACGCTGGAAACAGGCAATGCCAATGGCCGCCCATAAAAAAATTGTCACCGCATACTGCGCGGGTGGTTTGAAAAAAGCGGAGAGAGTGCGTTGCGGCATTGTGCAGCACTCTACCCCGCCTTTGGATTTCTTTCTACTGTCCCTACGCTGCAATACGAAGGTACTGCGTCACGTTTGCGTCACCCAGATATTGTTTCACTGTCAGATTCTGATCCTTCACAAAGGACTGGGAGATCAATGAATTTTCCTCGCGGAACTTCCTCTCTTTGCCCTGCATGATCTTTTCCATAATTTCGGCAGGCTTTTTATCGTCTTTCATCTGCTCGTCCCAGATAGTGTGCTCGCGTTCCACGGCGGCAGCGGGTACATCTTCCGGCTTCACGTACTGCGGGTTCATGGCGGCGGCATGCATGGCGACATCTTTGGCAAGGTCGGCTGAGCCGTCTTTATCCAGGCCGACTACCACGCCGATCTTGCGGTTGCTGTGGACGTATGTGCCCACGGACTTGGCGCTTACTTCGTGAATATCTTCGACAGAAATGGAAATATGTTCGGCAAGCTTCTGTACGATATCGGCTATCTTTGGTTCCATGGTAGATACGGCTGCCTCTTTGCCGTCGGCCAGAATGTGGTCAACAATGCCGCGGCCGAAGTTGAGGAAGTCATCGGAACGGGCTACGAAGTCCGTTTCGCAACGGATAAGAACGAGGGCGGCTTTCACGCCGTCTTCGGCAACGAAAATAGCGCCTTCATGCTGCTCGCGGTCGGCCTTTTTAACGGCGCCGGCAATCCCTTTTTTGCGAAGAATATCGATGGCTGCTTCCTGGTCGCCATTGGCTTCTTCCAGTGCCTGCTTACAGGCCAGAATACTTACGCCGGTTCGTGCGCGGAGGGCGGCAACATCGGCAGCGGATACGGGGGACATAGTTCTAGGGGGAAGTGGTATGGAATAGTATAGTAGAATGAAAATCGTTTGTTGGTTAGTTCGTTGGTTCGTTTATGGATAAGCTATGAAACAAAAAACGAACAAACGATAAACGATCAAACGGAATTATGCGTCTTCATCTTCATCATCATCCGTCTTCTTATTCTTCTTCTTTTCATCGGACAGCTCATTTTCGATAGTCTTTAAAATAAGTTCGATGGATTTGACGGCGTCGTCGTTGGCGGGAACAAAGGCGGTAAAGTTATCCGGGTCGGCATTGCTGTCGCAAATACCGTAGAGAGGGATTTTCAGCTTGGCTGCTTCCAGAACGGCAACGTGATCACGTACGGCGTCTAAGATAAAGACAGCATCCGGCAGGCCGGTCATTTTGGACACACCGGCAAGGGCAATATCCAGCTTGGCCAGTTTTTTCCGCAACTCCGTCTGCTCTTTCTTGGTATATTTTTCCACTTCGCCGGTCTGGAACGACTTCTGCAAATCCAGATAGTACTTCAAGCGGCGCTTAATGGTCTGCCAGTTGGTGAGCAGGCCGGGGATCCACTTCTTGGTTACCATCGGCTGGCCAAGCGATTCAGCCAGGCTTTCCACCATGGGAATACTTTGCTGCTTGGTGGAGACGAACAGAATGGTTTTGCCTTCGAAGTGAAGTTTCTTGAGTGCGGCTGTTACTTCCTCCAGTCTGCTGCGGGTTTTCTCCAGATCAAAAATATGGATGCCTTTGCGGACACCGTACAAATAAGGCGCCATTTTAGGGTTCCACTTTTCTTTGCGGTGACCAAAGTGAACGGCATGTTCCAGAAGTGCTTTTTCGGTTGGGACTGGCATGGGAATAAAAGAAGGAATTAGAGGAATTAAATGAATGAGAGGATGTATGAGTCTTGAATTTTGAGTTTTGAGTCCTGAAATATAATTTTCAAGATTCAAGACTCAGGACTCAAAACTCAGGATTCATGATTCAAATATGTCAGAATGACATAGAAGAGAAACCGGTAATCAGAATCCTTGGAACAGACATTCAGCGTCATTTCGCTCTAATTGCGGAGGATATCCCATAGATTCATCCTTCGGCGCGCCCTTTTGGGCTTGCTCAGGATGCTCCTCTGGGAGCAGGACCGCAGCGATCAGCTGGATGTGATGTACCCTTTATAGCTTATATTGGTGTGTTTAGGCAAATCTTTATTTGACATAAATTAATAAATTATTTTAATATATAAAAGTTACAGTTCTTTCCTATTAAGGATCGGAGGACACGATGAGGTTTGCTCTGGTTAATCGATGGCATGGTTCAGCTCTGATCCGGAGTCAGGACGCATCCCCTAGCGATATCGTGAAAATGAGGCTCGAGCTGCCTGAAAAGGTCGGTACAGATCCGTTCGCAGCTTTCGTGCTGACGAATCTGTTTAAAACAATCCGCGACAAGAAGCCTGTGGATGCTTCTGTACTTGATTCCCCGTTGCTAGATCCGGATCTCCGAGAGGCGATGCACTCCATTCTCAATTCGCCGCCATTTGAAACGCTGTAACGCTCAAAGCCCGTTCATCGCGAACGGGCTGTTTTTTGACACACCTATTTTTCTATGATTTGATGAAGAGTGTGATAACCCGATCTTTTGATGAGTATTAGTCATGCTTCAGTCGCAAAAAGAGATCAAGTATGATTTCTTGATGGTCGACGGCAAGGCAGTTCGTCTGGCGCCGCATGAAGATGGTTTCGTTCCCTGCGCTTCGGTGCTTGTGGTTGTGGAAGACTCTCTTGAGCACCGGATGCTGCAGGACCCATTGGCGCCTTGCTGATGGAAGCGGTTTTTACTGCCTACTGGCTGGGCGAGCCAAGCGCTTTCCTTCTTACAGGCAGTCCATTCATCAGTCCTCAAATGGGCGACTTTCTGCGCAATACAATTGCCGAGTTGGCCAGGCAAGCCCGCGGAAAAGTTCCACCACCTACGTATGTCGCTCAGCCGGCTTGAGCGAAAGACAAGCGTTATCCCACTTATCCCGTCGCCTCGGCGGCGGGAATTTCTTTGTATACTCCTGCTATGTCATGTACACGATTGCATCAGATACGGATGATGATTCCTTTTCTCCAGAGTATCCCGGATAATTTCTATTATCAGCTGGATCCTCGCGAATTTCTTTTGCCTGATGCAATCGTATCTGCAGCAAGAGAGGAGCTTGAGGAATTACTTGGTCATTATGTTATGACCTATAATAAAGATGTATTTCTGGAAGACGTTCCGGCAGAAAAACATCTATGTGCCCATTTGGCTGGCGCACTTTTGACGGATGAACAGAAGAAAATTCTGGAAAAGTATGAAACGGCTTATACATCACACGGCGTAAGCTTTGTTGTGTACGAGAAACCATTGCGTATCATTCCCGTTGAATCGAGTACTATTCATGAGTGGATTCAGATGAAGAAGAACCAATCAAGATAATATAGTTCATCAAATATGAACTGTTACAATCACATGAATCTCTGCTTATTTCAGCGAAGAAACAAGCTCACCCAAAGACACTCTCTTCTGTTCCAGGGTATCTCTGTCACGAATAGTGACTGTATCCGTTTCTCCCTGCGCGGCATCCTCGCCCAGCGTTCCAAAGTCCACGGTTATACATTTGGGCGTGCCGATTTCATCTTGTCTCCGGTAGCGCTTGCCAATACTTCCGGTCACATCAAAATCCAGACGTAAATCAGTTTGATCAGACAGCATCTTGTAGATCTCCTGCGCCTTAGCCACCAGATGTTCTTTTTTGGAGAGCGGCAGAATGGCCACCTGCACCGGGGCAATGCGCGGGTGCAGCTTGAGAACAGTGCGGATATCGCCTTCGCCCATGTCTTCCTCGGTATAGGCTTCCAGGAGTGTCATAAGTGTTAAGCGGCTTAAGCCGAATGTCGGTTCAACAACGTGTGGAATAAATTTCTGCGTGGCGTCGTCCGGGTCCGTGTACTGCAGGTCTTCACCGGATTGCTCCATGTGGTTCTTCAGATCAAAATCCGTCCGGTAGGCGAGACCGAACATTTCCTTCCAGCCGAACGGCGTGTTGTACTCTATATCCACGGTGCGCTTGCTGTAGTGCGATAGTTCATCGGCCGAATGTTCGCGGACACGCAGGTGCGTTTCGTCAAAGCCTATATCTTTAAGCCATGCCTTTTGTTCTGCCAGCCAGTATTCAAACGTTGTTTCCCAATTCTCGCCGCGAATAAAATATTCAAATTCCATGAGGTCGAATTCCAGCGTACGAAATGTAAAGTTGCCGGGCGTGATTTCATTGCGGAATACTTTGCCCACCGATGCAATGCCGAATGGCAGACGCTTGCGTGTGGTGTTCAGTACATTTTTAAAATTCACAAACATAGCCTGGGCAATTTCGCCGCGCAAATACACGTCCTGGTTTTCTTTGCTGTTTTCCACCACGCCCAACTGCGTGCGGAAGAGCAGATTGAATTTGCGTGCTTCGGTGAATTGTCCGCGGTTGCCACAGGTGGGGCAGGCAATATTCAGCTGTTGAATAATGGCTGTCAATTCAGCCGGTGTTTTGCCTTCTACCTGCTGGCTCTGGTCGTTTTGTTCTATAAGGTGATCCGCGCGGAATCTGGCGCGGCATTTTTTACAGTCAATCATGGCATCCGTAAAGTTTGCCACGTGCCCGCTGGCTTCCCATACTTTCGGGTTCATCAAAATAGCAGCATCAAGTCCCACCATATCCTGGCGCTTGTGCACAAACCGGCTCCACCACCAGTCGCGAATGGCGTTTTTTAACTCCGTACCCAAAGGACCGTAATCCCAACTGTTGGCAAGCCCGCCATAAATGTCCGAGCCCGGGAAAATGAATCCGCGGCGCTTGCAGAGGGAGACGACTTGGTCGAGAGAAGTTGCTGGCATGAATCAGTTGGTAGTTGATAGACCCAAAGGGTTCCCTTGGGGATAAGTAGTGTGTAGTCTAGGTGACCTTATTCCGATCCGAAAGCCTATTTAAATGAATATCTCTCCTGATTCTCCTGTTTCCCCTGTACCTCCTGTATCCCCACGCCAGTCCTATCAAATCCTCATAAAATATGCTATAATACTACGATATGTTGATACCCATACCAACCCTCGCATTTTCTCCCGGTAAAACATTTTTGGTGCTGTCCGTTATTCTTCTCATGCTGATACTGGATATTCGCGGACGGCTGCGGCACAGGAAGCATCATTATATGTTTGCGGCCGTGCTGGGAACGCTTCTTTCACTTGGTATGATTCAGTTCGGGACGCTGCTCATAGCCAGAGGAACGGCGGGCAGCGCCATGGTGGGGCTGGGTGTGGTATGTATGGTTATTTTATGGCGCCTTCTCTTTGGCGCGTGGGATGTTCCCATGAAGGCAACGGTGCTGGGTGTGTTTATTCTTTGGATGGGCATGCATATTTTATGGACTGAGCCTTCATCTGCCCGGCTGGCGCATGTCCTTACCATTATTATCGCCGCTATTCCCGCACTTGTATGGTCTTCGCTGTTTTTAAAATATCACCGTGAGCGTTTGGGTCATGTCATGCTCATGTTTTTTGCCGGTATTCTGTCTACGGTTCCCATTTTGTTTTACGATGCGCTCCAGAGGCACGGCGCAACATTGCAGTTCTTTCTGTTTACGCTGCAGCCCGATAATTTTAACGATAAAGTGGATCTGGCAGTGCGCACGCAGTTGCCGTTTTTGGGCTCGCTCCAGGTACAACTGGCTTCCATGTTCGCGGGGTTTCTTGTCATTGCCATTATGGAAGAAGGCAGTAAATTCTGGGTACTGCACGCCACCGGCAAGCGCATGTTCCGCAGTATTGATGATGTCATGCAGCTGGCCATTATGGCAGCCATCGGTTTCGCCTTTGCGGAGAATATTATCAACCAGGGATATTTCCTTGGCTTCGTAAATGAGTATTTGCGGTCCAAGACTGTTGATTGGGGCGGTTTTCTGGGTAATGTCGCCGGCCGTTCCGTCCTCACCATTATGGTGCACATTGTCTCTACGGGAATTATGGGTTATTTCTACGGGTTGGCGTTGTATGCCGGGCCGTATCTGCAGGAAGCCAGGCAGCACGGAAAAACATTTCACGTCGCTCGTTTTATACATGTGCTGTCCGGCATTCCGCTAAAGACCGCCTTCCGCATTTGTACATTTACCACGGGCATGACCGCCGCCATATTGTTGCATGCAACAGCTAACTTTCTGGTATCTCTGCCGGAGTCTTTGCCGGGTAACCCGCGCACGCTGGGAGACCTGGTTGGCGCCGCTCCGGGTTCACCACTTCATTTGATTGCATTACTGCTGATCCCCTCGCTCCTGTATGTGGGCGGTGGTTTCTGGCTGCTCAGCTACTTGTTCACCCGCAAGGAAAATATGAAAGAGCGCGGTGAAATGATCTCCGTCGAGACATTCGTAAGTAGGAAGGTGATGGAGTAAAAATTATTTCTTGATTTTAAGTGCTAAGCGATCTTACAACACGTGAAAACTATTTCTCATATCTTTATCATATGTTTTTGAATCTGAATTAGTTCCTTCTTCAAAGGTAATGCCATTACCCATAATCCAATAAAAAAGTTCCTGTTTTTCCGGTACGTAGATCAATTGCAGTCTATCACCAGGATCACATTGTGTTTCGCCCCGGGATTTACCGTCACCATTTAATTGTATTCGGTATATACCCTGTTGTTCTAGCGAGGATTTTTCACCGACACTGCACGTTACGCCAAACTCTTTCTTAAATAAGATATCTAAATCAGCATCATTTTTAACAGTAGCCCGGTGAATCACCCATGAAACCGGATTCCGTGTTGCGGGATCACGTAAGCTTTCCAGGGTTACCGGTTTCATGCGGTCTTCTTTTTCGTCATGATATTCCTTTGTAGTTATAAAAACCTGATGCCGCGATAGGTCTTCAACAGCTATTACTTCACTTTGCATTTCATTGAAAGTCATTTTTGGGATTTTTATGGAAAAACCAAACGCTTTATTGGTATATGTATTCCAGATTTCATCTTCTTGTACATTGCCTGAAGATATTTCATTTGTTAATCTTGTATTGACAGAAGAGAGTGATGACAGCGATGCCGCGGACGTACCTGACAGTTGATTATGTGTTGGTTGCATGGCACAGCCCGATAAAAATACCAGCATTGCCAGTGCATATATGAGTTTCATAAGTGATATCATAAATAATAAAATACCTAATAGCAAACCTCAGCATAAAGACTTAATAAATAATCTTTTAAATTCTCATAGCATTAAGAAAGCCATTTGTTCTACTATAGCTTCCTACGATTTCTTCTCTCTTCATCATGCTTTCTTCGCACAGCGTCTCCGGTTTGTCGCGCAGGTCTTTGGTTATGCGGAAGGCCGCGGCCGCGTTCAGTGCGTTCACCATTCTCGTAAGTGCATCGCCGGTTCTGGCATCCGCACGCACGCTTCCGGTTACGGCCGGTATTTCGTCCCGCATCATGACGCGCGGGGATTTTATTGCCGCTGCCATAAAAGCCCTTGGTATCCCGGTTTCCAAAACAGCCTATGACGGCGAGCGTGTCGCGCCTGCTTTATCAGCCTATATAGAGACGGCCAAAGAAAAAGGTGCTCTGGATGTCTTTACCAGAATCAACGCCGCTGCCGCCATTACGCGCGGTGAAGCATTGCAGGTGTTGCTTAAGCTGGCTGGTATTGCCACTGCCGCCGGTGCTAAAACCGATTTCTCGGATGTAAAGGATGGAACGCCGGAAGCCTATGCCGTTACAGTTGCTATTAAATCCGGTTGGCTGGACCCCATTCGCGCATCTTCGTTTGGTATTAAGTCTCCGGTTACCCGTATTGAATCGGCTCAGTTGTTGGCAACGGTTGCCCGGCAGAAGAAAGATGTAAAGGACATGATTAAAATCAACCCGCCCAATGTCCAGGTGCAAACCCGTCCGACTACGTCTTCGGATCTGCCCAAGAAAGATATTCTGGAGCAGGTGTGGAATATTTTGAACAGTGAATACTATTACCGTGACAAGTTGAGCGGCGATGAAGCCGGTTACAAGGCAGCCGAAGCACTGGTACAGAGCGTGGGCGACCCGTATACGGTTTTTATGCGGCCCAGCCAGGCCAGGAATTTTAATGCCACTATTTTTAACGGGCAGATAACCGGTATCGGCGCGCAGGTGGAGCAGAAAAAGAATGCAGCCGGCGAAATGGTTCTTACCATTGTATCGCCGCTCCCGGGTTCCCCGGCAGAAAAAGCCGGCCTGCAACCGGACGACGAAATTCTGTCGGCTGATAGCGTATCGCTTGCAGGCATGTCTTTCGATGACGCCGTGGATAAAGTGCGCGGGCCCAAAGGCTCCACCGTCCATTTGCATATTCGCCGCAGTGGCAGCGAGCTGGATGTGGCGGTCATGCGCGATGCTATTTCCATTCCCGAAATTTCTGTGACCAGACAGGGAAATGTGGTCATAGTAAAGCTCATACAGTTCGGCAAAGCGACCAATGATAATTTCCGCAAAACCATGCTGGAAGTGCAGAAGGCAAACCCTACCGGTATCGTGCTGGACTTGCGCAATAATCCGGGCGGCCTCTTGACCGCCTCCGAACGTGTCATGAGCGCATTCGTTCCCAAGAATACAGTTTTCACCATTGTCCGCTCGTTCGACGGCAGCGAGGAAAAAGACGCCACGCTGGATGATCCTATTATCAACAGCAGTATTCCCGTGGCTGTCCTCGTCAATAAAGGCTCCGCCAGCGCATCGGAAATTGTAGCCGGCGCCATGCAGGACCTAAAGCGCGCCACTATCGTCGGTGAAAAAACATTCGGCAAAGGCTCCGTACAGACAGTTTCCTCTTTTGCTGATGGTTCCAGCTTAAAAGTCACGCGTGCCAAGTGGTTCACACCCAACGGCCGCGGCATAGATAAAGGAGGCGTAGAAGGCTCCGGCGGTATTATACCGGATACCCTGGTAACGGATTCCCAGGCCGATAAAGACGCATCGTTGCGCAGAGCTTTGGATTTACTGCGTTAAAACTAGTTTGTATGGGCGGCACCTGCTACAGTGCCGTTCATTTTTCCTGTCTTCATTCGCATGAAAAAATTTTTGTATAACCAGGCCATTCCTCTTGCATTTACGTTTCTTATCTTTGGCATTATGTGGGCGTTTCTGCATGGTGAGATTCTGGTATTGAATCATATTACGCCGATCCCCATTGCCATTCGTATTCTGCCAGCCGACATGCTGGTTGGTTTTGCCATTTATCTCCAGACATCCATTGATTTCGCTATTTTCATTGCACACCTCATGCGGACGCACCCGGGCTGGAAAAACCGCATTGCCATAGAGTGCGGCACGGCAGCCGGCAACGCACTTGGAACCTGTACAGTACTGGCGCTCTGGAGCCTGTTTCGTGATATCGAATGGGTATTGGCGCTCATGATTATTATTGCATCCATCGTATTGCTAAAGCTGGCGCAGGATGGCCTGGAACATGCGCAGGATGAAGATAAAAAATACCCGGCCTGGTTTAGAGGCATGGTAAAAGGTGCTGATGGTATTCTGGCGCGCATAAATAAAATTCTGGCGCCACTCATTTCCTGGATGCCGCATGCGACATTAAATGTGACAAAACAGTACAATTGGATTGGTCTTTTATTTTTTGCCGGTTCCATCCCATTCATTTTAGGTCTGGATGATTTTGCCGGGTATGTGCCGCTCTTTAATGTCGTTCATATTTACGGCTTTGCACTCGGCATTCTGGCCGGGCACCTGGTGCTCAATATTTTCCTGTTCCTTGCACCAAACCTTACCATTAAAACCGTCAAGCAGCCCATTGTCTCCTTTATAGGCAGTATGGCGCTGGTGGCTTTGGCGCTCTGGGGCATGAAGGAAGTGGTGAAGATAGTGGTGGAGACATATATCTATTAAAGTTCTAAAAATTATTATATTGAATTTCACACTGTCACATTGAGCCTGTCGAAATGTGGTCCTGGGAGTAAGGATAGCACTGGCGTTCTACTCACCCATGGAACGTATTTCATCGCAAACCCATAAGGAGAATGCGTCTTACGTCACATTACATTTTTACATGCTGATGCACTCCTTGGCCCTTAAATTTATACTTTTTACATGGATCACAATTATTACGTCTATGTACTCCGCTGTTCCGATGGAACCTATTACATTGGTGTCACCAATAATTATCTTCGACGCCTATCCGAACATCAGTCGGGTAAAGATCGTTTCAGCTACACTGCTTCCCGTCTGCCAGTCGAACTTATGCATGTGGTATATTTTGATAACATTTTTGCTGCTATTTCCTGGGAAAAAGTAGTAAAAGGATGGAGCCGTAAAAAGAAAGAGGCATGGATGAGAGGCGATTTCGAAGCATTGCCGGCATTGTCGAAGAACAGACAGAAATCTGGAGGAAGCGCTGACCAAGACCAGGTTTCGACAGGCTCAACCTGACAGTTTCAAGTTCAATGTGACAATGCGTGGCCCATATGATGGTAGTAAATTGCATACTATGACCAGATGCCTTATAACAAAAAAACCGCCACCCGGCGGTCTTATAATGAGAATCAATGGAAAATTACATATTGGAGTAAAACTGCTTCTTCTTGTTCTGGGCGCGGTAGTCCTCACGCTTAAGGGCGCGGATACGGGCCAGACGGCGGGTGAGCGGCTTTTTATAGGTGCCGCGCTCGCGCAGAATCTTTAGCAAGCCTGATTTCTGGACCTGTTTTTTAAACCGCTGCTGGAGGCGGTCGTTACTTTCTTCCTTTTGCTTAATTGCGTAGATTGCCATAGTTGCCAGAGAGTAATGGGTTCAAAGCACATTTGCAAGTATTAGGGCAAAATTAATCGGTAGGTGCAGAGGCAATTGCTCATAAAATCGGCTTTAAATTAAGTATAAGTACTAATAGTATGCTTTTGGTACACATCGGTCATTTGAATTACAGGAGATTTCCATGCGTGAAAAACTTCTGATGACGGCAACCGGGGCAATCCTTGCTCTGGTCATCTATTGGGCGGGTGTTTTCTACGGTTCCGGCCAGCAATTGGCAATTTGCGGATTTATGTTCATGGGTCAGCTTTTTCGCAGCTTGCTTTGGCCCCATCCGGACGGAGCGCATAATCAGCGCCGGCGGGCCGCCATACTTCTTGTCGTATGGGGCGGCATGTTCCTGTGCGGCTGGTACGGCGCTGCCATGGAGCGCGGAAATAAGTTGCCGCATGACGTTCTTCTGTCTATGTTCAAATGAGTTTTCCAGGCGCTCCGGCGCCTGGCTTTTTGAGTAAATTCTTTGCCCCACAGCATTGCTGAAACCCTAAAAAATCTCTAGAATCTCTCCACTATGTCCAAAAATGAATACTCTGCATCGCAGATACAGGTTTTAGAAGGTCTTGAGCCGGTCCGTAAGCGCCCGGGAATGTATATCGGTTCTACCGATGTCCGCGGACTGCACCACCTGGTGTATGAAATTGTCGATAACTCCATTGATGAAGCCATGGCCGGCCATGCCGATTCCATTACGGTTACTTTAAATGACGACGGGTCTGTAGGAGTAGAAGATAACGGCCGCGGTATTCCGGTAGATCCGCACCCGACTACCAAGCGCCCGGCACTGGAAGTGGTGCTTACCACGCTGCACGCCGGAGGAAAATTCGGCGGTGATGCCAGCGGTTATAAAGTATCCGGTGGCTTGCACGGTGTCGGCTCATCTGTTGTAAATGCCCTTAGTACCTTTATGCGCGCCGAGGTGTACCGTGACGGGAAAGTATATGTGCAGGAATACGCCATTGGAAAGCCGCAGTTCGATGTAAAAGTGGACGGCAAGACGCACAAGCGCGGAACCAAAATCATTTTCAAGCCGGACGCTTCTATTTTTGATACAACCGAGTGGAGCCTGGATATTCTTATGACGCGTTTCCGTCAGCAGTCATACCTTACGCGTGGCATTACGCTTGCGTTGGTAGACGCCCGCAAAGAGCGGCCGGAAGAGGACCGCAAGTATCCGCGTCTATACCGTTTCCATTTTGAAGGCGGTATTGCGGCTTACGTCAGCCACTTGAATGAGTCCAAAGAGGGAATCGGCAAGCCGATCTGGTTCGAGAAAGATCAGGAGGAAGGCTTTGTGGAGGTGGCCATGCAGTATACGGAAACATTCCAGGAACATGTGGTCAGCTTTGCAAACAATATTCATACGGCGGAAGGCGGTCATCATTTAACAGGTTTCAAGGCGGCGCTTACGCGCACTATCAATGCCTACGCCCGCTCCAGCGGATTCCTGAAAGAGAAAGATGAAAACCTGACAGCCGATGACGTGCGCGAAGGTTTGACGGCTGTCATTTCCGTCCGTCTCAAGGAGCCGCAGTTTGAAGGCCAGACAAAGGGAAAGCTGGGTAATGCAGAAATGAAAACGGCCGTGGAAAGCGTGGTCAACGAAAAGCTGGCGGAGTACCTGGAAGAAAACCCGTCCGAAGCAAAAGATGTTATTGCCAAGTGTTTGCTGGCCGCCCGCGCCCGTATGGCCGCCCGCGCCGCCCGTGACAGCGTAATCCGCAAAGGTGCGCTGGAAGGCATGACACTGCCGGGTAAACTGGCCGACTGTTCCAATAAAGATCCAAGTGAGTGTGAGTTGTACATTGTAGAGGGCGATTCTGCCGGCGGTTCCGCCAAGCAGGGCCGTAACCGCGAATTCCAGGCAATCTTGCCACTGCGCGGAAAGATTCTAAACGTGGAACAGGCCCGTTTGGATAAAATGCTGGCCAATAATGAAATCAAGTCGCTCATTATTGCCATGGGCATGGGTGTCGGCGAAACAAAAGATCTGTCCCGGCTCCGGTACCACCGCATTGTCATTATGACCGATGCCGACGTGGACGGTGCGCATATTCGTACATTGTTGCTGACATTGTTTTACCGGTACTTCCCGGAGCTCATGAGCAATGGCTATTTGTATATTGCCCAGCCGCCGCTGTATAAAATGCAGAAAGATAAAGATGTCCGTTACGTATTTACGGATGCTGAAAAGAATTCCATTCTCCAGGAATGGGGTTTTACCGATGAAGATTTGCAAGGCGAGCCCGAGAGTGAAGACGGTCCACCGGCCAGCGTGGCGGAAGAACTTGCCGAGGAAGTAAAGGAGCAGGGCAAGCCCAAAGAAAAAGCCAAGCGCAAGCCGCAGATACAGCGTTACAAAGGTTTGGGAGAAATGAACCCGGACCAGTTGTGGGATACTACTATGGATCCGGAGCACCGCATTATGTTGCGCGTGACACTGGATGACGCAGAAAAAGCTGATTCCATTTTCACCACACTCATGGGCAGCGAAGTGGCTCCCCGCCGCAAGTTCATCCAGACGCATGCCAAGACGGTAAAAAACCTGGATATTTAGTGTGGTTTGTAGAATTTTTGAAGCACTCTTTCCGGTTAAAAACTCATAACTATAAGCTGTAAGCAGGCTCCCATAACCATGGTGAGCCTGTCATGCCGGGCCCGGCGAAGCGCGAGCCATAACTTTCTGGAGTACGTTTCGTTTACTAGTGTGCAATCAGTCTTTGTGTAAGATCGCTCTTATGACTGCAGGCTACAAACTCATTATTCTCCCCGGTAGTCCCACAATAAATTTTGCGGCGTATTCAGTAACTGCCTGGAGTACTGTAAGAATGTAGATAAGAGCGAGCCGGATACTATTCATAATATCCAGGAATTGTTTTTTGCCCGAAGACAGAAAAGAATCCAGCGAATCCGGTTCTGGTGCGGGTGGCGCAATGGGTAGTGGTTTTACTGCGGTGCGTACAACTACGGGCGCAGGTGGAACCGGTTTGGGTAGTATTGGTGCCGGGATTACCGGCGCCACTGGCGGGACTGTCGGCTTGCGTGTGGGTATGGGATCAATAACCGTACCTGTACAGGAGCCGCAGTCCTTCCGGCAGCTGGAGCAACTTTCGGTAAAATCACAAATATGATTGCCGCATTTGGCAGCGCACATACCGCAATCAGCCGGGCAGTCGCTGCAGGTTTCCGACCCGTTGCATGCTCTGTCACCACACGCTGTCACTGTGCGCAGCGCGGATGCCTGGAGAGAATGCTGGCTCTGCAAAAATATTCCCGTTGTCAGCGCGGGGAGAAAAATAGCTATTGCGACAATGGCAAACCGGGGATGGGGCATGGAAACAAAGAACAGGACGAGGCTAACATAGCCGCGTTTATCTGTATATGTGTCTCTCTGGACAAAAAGACGCAGAAGGATGTACATCCCGGATTCATAATTGGTAATCAGCGGATTATGTTATGTGGTGTGCACGTGCTAATCATCACTGCTTTCCATTTGATCACGCAGGACATACGTATCCAGATTTTCTTTGCCCAGCGATGCAATAATTTCCGGAATGGCTTCTTCGTATTTCATTTGTCTCTGCTTTCCGGCTCGCATGTCGCGCAGAATAATGGTTCCTTCTTTTACCTCCATTTTACCGAGCAGCAGCGTATAGCGCGCCTCAAATTTATCAGCCAGACGCATCTGGCTCTTAAGGCTGGCTTCGCCCAAGGCGCCAACGGTGTGAACGCCGAATTCTCGTAATTGTGACACCAGCGCCAGACATCTCTTTTTGGCTTCCGGCCCAAGTTGCGCTACGAAGACATCAACATGATCCTTATTTGGTGCTTTCACCCCGGCTTCTTTCATGTGCCATATCATGCGCTCCAGCCCGCCGGCAAAACCGACGCCAGGTGTAGGCTTACCGCCAAGTTGCTCTATAAGGCCATCGTACCGGCCGCCGCCGCCAACTGCATTCTGCGCACCGGTCGACTGGTCCCAGAATTCAAATACAGTTTGATTATAATAATCCAGTCCGCGGACAAGGCCGGCATTCGGCGTGTAGGCAATGCCCAATTCATCCAGGTACTCCAGTAGGGTTTCGTGGTAGTGCTTGCTTTCATCACTTAAGTATTGATCCAGTGTAGGAGCGGAACGCAGCAAAATCTGCGTGTCTTCCTCTTTGGAGTCCAGCAGGCGCAGAGGATTCGTCTGCAGGCGCTTCTGATCATCCTCGGGCAGATTGCGTTCCTTGCCGATAAAATAATCCTTAAGAGCCTCCACATACGCCGCACGGTTTTCCGAAGAGCCGATATTATTAATCTGCAGATTCAAACGTTTGAGAATCTTTAAATCAGACATGATTTTTGTCACGACATGAATGAGCTGGGCATCCAGGCTCGGGTCCCGGAGACCGATTACTTCCAAATCGAACTGATGAAACTGACGGTAGCGGCCTTTCTGCGGACGGTCGTAACGGAAACAAGGCCCGATGGCGTACAGCTCCACCGGCTGCGGTAACTGTTGCATGCCGTGCTCTATGTAGGATCGGCAGATACCGGCCGTAAACTCCGGACGCAGGGCAAATTGCTTTTCGGCTTCATCCGCATTGTGCTTGCCGGATACCATGAACAGTTCTTTTTCCACGATATCGGTATGCAAACCAATGCCGCGCTCAAAAATACCTTTATTTTCAAAAATAGGCGGCTCCGTACGCCTGTAACCCGCTTGTCTGGCCCGGTGACGGACAGCTTTCTTAATATACGTCATGTACTGCTGATCCTCCGGGAGGACATCGTGTGTGCCTTTTGGTGTGCGGAATTGCAAATCTGCCATAACAGTATGGAATGGTAACAGAGGTTTCCTGTCTTGGAAAGAGCTTCTGGATGAGGAAAATGATGAATCAAGTCCTTATGAAGATAAAGAAGTTATATCCATAATTCAGCTGCGTCACGAATGGCATTCTGCCGATGACAGTTGTGTATACCGCAGATCATAATAAACAGTCTCCGTGCAGCGAAGGCTGGGATGAGCTACGGGCAAGATTACTGCTCATTCCGTATTCAATTTAGTTTCAAAATTCTTCAATTAAACGGTATAAAAACATATTACGTTAATTTTAGTGACATTACTAAATACCAAATAATTTTTTAATTTTATTAACCATTGATAGTTTAACGTTCTGATCTACTTCTATAGCTAGGTTATGTGAATTTTGTTCCCAAAATTCTGAAAATCTTTTACCCATATTTAATGCTAGATCAGTTACATAATATTTAATTTGTTTTAATTCTTGATTCGTAGGATGATTTATATCATTAACCAATATATCCAGAGAATATTCGCCAGAAAAATAGAAATCATTTAACGAAGTCGCTATTATAATTTTATTATCTATAGTCTTAATCAGAGCAGACGTAGGTTTCATTATTCCGGCTCTCTGACCATAATTGCTGCTTTTTTTAAAGCCATTGTGTCTAAAAATTTTATCAATTTCTACTGAAGTTCTACCTTCGAGTAAATCGCAAAGCTCTAGTAAGGAGTTTATTCCTTCTATATCAGAATTTTTAGGATTATTTCTAAAATTTTCCATATCTATTTATTAACATAAATTTTATTATTTTGCAATGGGGCGAGCGACGGGACTTGAACCCGCGACCCTCAGGACCACAACCTGATGCTCTAACCAACTGAGCTACGCTCGCCATACGTGGACTGGTGCACTAAAACGAGAAAGATCTGTTTGTTCTTCTCTTCGTTAGCGCGGACGCATAGTAAAGCCAAATGAGGCGGATTCCAACTGTTTTTAGCTTGTATGTATTAACTCCCCGATGACGGCTGATTGTCACCCGGCGCAGGCTTCTCACTTGGCGTGGTAATGCTGTCAGCGCTAATGACGAAGGCAATATCGTTATCAGACCTGTTTTCACCTGGCGCAGGGCTTTTGGACTGCTGCTCCGGAGCCGGTGGTATAACTTCCGTATGGCCATTGGTTTCCGGCGGAATGTCCGGTTGCGTATCCTGTTCCATCTGCATTTCCTGCTCCATTTCCTGGCTGATGACAGGATTATGAATGGGGATTGCGGTTAACGGCGGCTCACCTGGCGCCTGTACTTCCACGGGTTGGGTATCTGGCTGGCTGGCTGGTACCAAAGGTGCCGGCGTCGGTAATTCTACGGCAGGTACAGTTTCTGTTATGGGCGTTGCAGGCTCAGGTGGCACGGTTGGCATTGGTACCGGAGCAGTTGGCTTGGTTACAGGTGGCTCCTGGCTGCGTGCAGGTTGTGCCGGTAGTGAATCCGTTGCGGCAGCCGGAGCAGGTGCCGGTTTGGCTTGCTCTTTTTCCTGTCGCAGGCGCAGGTTATCGCGGTAGCGTTGCCGCTTGCGGCGCTTGCGCTCACGTTCACGTTCAGCTTGTTCATCACTTGCCGTTGTCGCCTGGGGCCGTGAGCCAGGTGTTATTGCCGGTGTTTCCGGTGTGGCGGCTGGCTTATCGGTAGAAACCTGCGGGACGGCAGGAGAAGAAGATGGTTCGAGTAATGGCTCATTTATATCGTCATCGCTGGTGTCATCGGTATTGTCATCAGCTTCGCCAGACTCCGGACTAAAAGTGGCGACAGGTGTAGCGGATGCCGGCTGTGGTGGCGCCGCCTGTTCCGCATCATAGATAGAAAGAGGAGCAGGGGATTCGGTAACGGGTGCAGGTTCTGCTACGGCGGGAGTGGACGCAATGGTATCGCTCACATTGGTATCGGCCCAGGGAGGCGGCGGTAGAACAGTTGTATGTTGCTCCAGTCCTTCGCGTAACCATGCGGGAGCACTGGTTGCTTCTGCAGACGGTTCGGCAGGAGGCATGGCTGCTTCATTTTCTGCCGCAGGTGCAGGAGCTGGTTCCGTAACTACGGGTTCTGGCTCCTTGGCCACGGGCGGTGGCGCAAGCTCCGGTTCCGGAACGGGTTCCGGCTCCGGCACAGAAGGAGTTGTTTGCGCTTTCTGGAGGCCGCTTTTTAGCCAGGCAGGAGCCTTGTCGGCATCAATGGCAGGTTCCGGTGGCGGAGCAGGAGCTGGTTCGGGCTCCGGTTTTGTTTCAGGCTCACGAGCCGGCTCCGGGCTGCTATTTTCTTGTACCGGTTCTTCGGTACGTCGTAATGTGAGCGGCGGCGGTTCCATGTCTATGACTTCTTGCGGACTTTTCTCTCCCTTTTCACGTTTCATAACGCGCGTTTCCATATCTTCCAGTTTCTGGCTGAGCCCGCCGCGCTTTTGCAAAAGGCGCATAATGGCCCAGAGCAGAATGCCGAACGTCAGCACGACGCCCGCAATAATCAACAGAACTTTAACAACCAGCCAGATGACACCGCCGGCACTTCCGGCAGATGCGGCTGCAGAAGAAGCGGCGGAGCTGCCGGTTGTTCCGGCCACGGCGCCACTGCCGGTCGTGCCGGATACCTGTACGATTGTTTCCATGGTTTTGATGACGCGCCCGCTAAGCAGGCTGCGTATTTCGGCATGCACAGTGTATGTTCCGTTTGCGGCATACTGGTGGTCCGGTTCACTCAGCATACTTTGTGCGCCGTCGCCAAAAGACCATTGCGTAATGGTGGGGTTGCCCTGTTCCGGCACGTTGCCCGGGATGGAAAAATGGACGATGCCGTTTTGCTGTGTAGCGGCCACAATACCTGTTGGCGATGGAGCGGTTGCGTCGGCATTGGTAACAAAAATTTTCTGCTCGATAGGTGTGCCTGTATCCGTAGTACTAAATACATTGAGCGCGTTTCCTGCTGCAGCTGCTTCACCTGCCGCGTTGCCGAACCAGAGAAAGAGGGGACTTTTATCGGTGTGAAAAAGCGTCTGGGCGGTATCGGCGTCATGCAGGGGGTCACCATCGCCATTTGTATCACGCGTGGCATCGGTGTCTATATCCAGCGGCGGGCCGTTTTGCGTTACCGGTATAATGCGCAGCAGATGTGTCGTGGCTGGGAGGTTCACTTCTTGTCCGTTTAAGGGCGGCTCCGTGGAAACCAGCATGTGTGTAGCGACGGGTGCTGTATCCAGTGGCGATGGCAACGGCTGGGTGCCGCTCGTAACTTGTATGGTGATAACGGTGCTTGCGCGCTTGCCCTGAACGGTATCCAAAATATCGCCATGTAATACATACAAACCCGGCTGCAGAAAGCGTGTGTGGAAAAATGGCTCGCGATGCGCTTCTATAAACGTATTATTCTGGGTCAAAACCCATGAATAGGTTGGGGCAGTGAATTGCGTGACGGCGAGTATTTCAAATACTTCCCCTGTCTGTACTGAAATCGAGTTGTCCTGCAGGGTTTCTGCGGATGCCGAAGAGGAAGGGAATCCGAATGTGCCGGAAGCGCCAAAGTTATCACTGGACGACGCGAAGGTGTTACTGGACGCTGCGAAAGTTGAACTGGACGGTGCGAAAGTATCACTGGACGGTGCGAAAGTATCACTGGACGGTGCAAAAGTATCACTGGACGGTGCAAAAGTATCACTGGACAGTGCAAAGGCTGAGCTGGATGAGTTGGATACGAATGAATCATTGCCCGTAAATGTCTGGCTGCCAAACCCGAAGGAACTGGAACCCAAAACAATCGGCAGGCTCTGGGCGGCAATGGGGAACGGCAGGCTGCATACCATTGCCACAAATGCGATTGTGCGCAGTGAGAGTGTGACCAGTGAGAATTGCCTCTTAAGCATAGTAGGTTAGTTTAGTATATTTACCGCAAATCCCACAATCACTCGGGACAGTAAAATTAATATGAGTCCCACAATAGTATAAATAACAATATTCTTGGCTTTTGTCTGTGAGTCGTCGCTGCCCTGGCCCACGATAAGGTAGATACCGGCAATAATAATCATAATGACGGCAATGAAGCCCATTAAGTCCAGTACGGTTGATAAAATGCGGCTAATTACCGCGCGGAGATCTCCCTGGAACAGTTGTCCGAACTTTCCGCGAATGGCATTCAGCCCGCATGTAAGTCCGCAGCCGTTAAATGTCTGTGCATGAGCCACTCCCGGCAGGAATACTATCAGGCTTAGCCAGATTGGACGTAAACGGAAATTCATGGACGTATGGGAGAATAATCTACTTATTGTACCATAGAATGCCTTTCAAGGGAACAGCTTAGCATTCAGGCAAATGATGGTATTCTTGGGACAGTACGGCTTTTGCTAATTTGCCTTTCACGCGCTCATGCACCCCAAAAATGCCAAAGAGTTACTAAGAGCAGCCAGCGTTCCGGCACTGCTGGTCACCCATCCGGTTCACTTGCGCTACCTGCTGGCATCTCCTGTGGAACATGCATATCTGTTCATTACACCCGGTGGTTATGATCTTTTTACGAATCTTGTTTTTCTGAACGACCGGACAGCGTTGGAAAAAAGAGGTGTTCATGTGCATGCGACGGCAGATTTTGCCGGCTTTGTAAAAGATATACCGGTCTGCGGATTTGAATCGGCGTACATGCCGGTACAGGAGCATGCGGCGCTAAAGAAAAAATACAAGCGCATGAAATTTGTTCCTGTCGTCAATGTGGTGGAAGAATTCCGGCGGACAAAAACAGCAACTGAAATACGGTATATGAAACGGGCACGCCGTATGACCGCAGAAATACTTCGTCGCGTGCCATCGCAGTTGCGTACATCGGTGACAGAAAAAAAACTGGCGAATCAATTGCACGTCTGGGCGTTGGAATTGGGCGCGGATGGTTTATCTTTCGATCCTATTGTGGCATTCGGAACGCACACCGGTTTTCCTCACCACATACCGTCAGCGCGGAAATTGCAGCGGGGTCACATAGTGCAGATTGATGTGGGCGCCACTTATAAAGGATACTGCTCGGATGCCAGCGACGTATTTTTTACGGCACCTCCTTTCGCGCGGGAGCGCCTGGTATATGCAACATTGCGTCGTGCCAAAAATGCGGCCATTCTTGCCGCGAAAGCAGGAGTAACCAATCATGAGCTGGATGAGCTGGCACGCCGGGTACTACGTGAACAGCATCTGGAAGATGCATTTTGCCATGCGCTCGGCCATGGCGTGGGCTTGGATATTCATGAAGGTGTCATTATTTCCTCCAAAGCTCCCGAGAAAAAATTGTTGCGCAACGAAGTAATTGCCATAGAACCCGGCGTCTATTTTCCAGGAAAGTTTGGTATGAGAGTGGAGGAGACGATTATTGTGGTCTGAGGTTTATAGTCTGCAGCGGTGGATGAGGGTGAATCATTATTCGAGAATTATGCCATTGCCTGGAGTGTTTTAGTCGTTAGCGCTGTAAATAGTGCAGCGAAACGTCTATAGCCATCGCATTGTTTTTGTGGTACAATAACGGGTTACACATTCACACACATACATCATGTTTTCACAAAAGCTCATTGGCGTAGCCATTAGTATGGCCATGGTTCTGCCTGTACCCGCAGCGCTTGCGGTTAGTGTTCCTGCTCCGTATCAGCAGGATTTTGTGATTACGGCCTACTATTCGCCGCAGCCGGATCAATGTTGCTACGTCATGGGCAGTTACGAAGCCGACAAAGTAATGAACGGCAACGGTACCAATGGTGCCGATGGCACGCCGGTTTTTTCCGGCATGATCGCCGCACCGTCTCTGTACGCGTTTGGCACGGTCATCGATCTGCCGGGCATTGGCATGGGAAAAGTAAGTGACCGTGGCGGAGCCATTCAGGTGACCGAAAAAGGCGTGCACCGGCTGGACTTGTGGGCCGGGAAGGGTGAGGAAGGTTTGTCGCGCGCGCTGGCATTTGGCGTGAAGCGTGTCCGTGGTACGGTGTACCCTGTTGGTACCAGGCAGCCGGCTGTAGCCATGAACCTGGATAGGCTCTCTGCGCCTGCTGGTATTTTGCAGCCGTACGTAACCGACGGCGTCAATTTGCTGTCGGTTCACCCGAAAAAAGGCGATACCAATGTGTCTGTTCAGCTGTTACAGGAAAAGCTCCGGGACGCCGGTTATTTTAACCGTTCGGCCAGCGGCTTTTACGGTGATGAGACGGCGAATGCCTTACAATTATTCTTAACGGACTTTGCGCCGGAAGAACCAAGTGACGAACTCACCACGCGTGCCGCTGCATTTCTGGAAGCAGCCGCCAGCCGCAAGACAGCCAAACAGCCGGTTACGGATGTTATCAGTGCGTCCAGTTCTGCTGATGCCATTCTGCGCGCCAAGCGTACGCTGCGTTTTCTTGGCTATTACAAAGGCAGGACTAACGGCACGTACGATGAGCCGCTGAAGCAGGCCATTCTTGCATTTCAGCAGGAGAAAAAACTGATAGGCGACGCCGCGTCACCGGGCGCCGGGCGCATTGGGCCGCTGACGAAGAAAAAATTACTCACACTCTGGGAAAAGCAGATCGTCACATTTGAGGCGCGTAAGTTGTACGCGCTGTTTCAAATTGAGCATGTCATGGCAGATAAGAAGCTGGCCGTTGAAACATTTCTTACCGACGGCGATAAGAATGATCAGGTTCGTATTCTCCAGCGATTCCTGGTAAAACAGGGCTTCCTGGCCGCCGACCGCATGAGCGGACTTTTTGGTCCCGTGACACACGAAGCAGTACTTGCGTATCAGCTGGCAAAAGGAATCATTCTTAAGACAACCGATAAAGGCGCCGGCTACGTGGGGCCCGCAACACTTTCTCATCTGCGGACAGATCAGCGAGAGGATTTGTACCAGACCGTTCGCGCGGAGGGTTGGCAGGCGCTGTGATGTATGTGCAACAGAATACGCTTATAGAATTCTTTCGTAATGTCTGCGTCAATTGACATTGAGTGCTGCTGTCGTCAATGTGGACACCTATGCGGAAACAATTGTCAATTGTCATGATCTCTCTGTTTTTTGTGCCACAGATTCTTTTTGCTGCCGATGCGTCTGTTCATCGTGTTGATGGTTTTTTGCAGATCTGGAGTGGCATGAAGCGGCCGGCGCTCGCAACCAAAACCACGTTTACCGATGTTCCCAAAGATGCCAAAGGTTTTACCGAACTCAGCTACGCAAAAAAACGGGGCATACTGGACAATGTCGATACGTTTAGTCCCGCGGGTCCGCTTACACTCGGCGAAGCCGTGTTGTGGCTGTTGCGCACGCGCAATGCCGATGATATTGACCTGTTGACAGTGGAAAATATATCAAAATATCTGGAAAAGTATCCAATGACGAATGTGCTCAGCAAGTCGTTTGATTTTGGCCGGACCATAACATCGGCAGAGCTTACAACATTGATAAATACGTTTGATGACGAGCTGCGTGATGAAGTGCATGAGGTAAGTAACTATGGCGAAAAATTCCAGGGCAAAGGCACGGCCTTTGGTGAAATATTCGATATGAATGCCATGACCGCCGCGCACCGGACGTTTCCGCAGAATACCATTGTGAAAGTGACAAACGTAGCTAACGGAAAAAGCGTCACGGTACGTATTAACGACCGCGGCCCGTTTGTGGAAGGACGCGATATGGATTTGAGTAAGGCGGCATTCTATTCCATCGCGGATAAATCGGGCGTGATGAATGCCCGCTTCGAACGCCTGGGTGACGCATCCATAGTGGCGCCGGAATTGTTGCCGCAGTCTCCGCAATCGGCAGAGCCGGTAGCGTGTACGTTGCAAAATGTATTTCAGCAACGGGTTGGCGGCGGCGTTGCGCTTTTGCCGGGTATCCCCGGGGAATTCAAGCTTGGTACAGACGTAACTTTAAAAGCAAAAAAAGCATTTGTCGTACGAAAAATTGCGTATCCGGATGGTACGTATCAGCGCATGAGTGACTGGGTAAACCCCGGGGAGGAATATTCGTTCAGGCCGGCTATTCCCGGCAGTTATCGCTTTGAAATAGGCGGAAAGGCCGGGCGTACAAAAATACTGAGCATGCAGGTAAAGAATTGTATATAGCGCTTATTATGCCCTATGGATCATCATTCCGGTCTTCATGAAAAGCTGATTTTCTGCTATAATATTTGGATTATGCTGTATTCTTCGGCATAACATCCAAACGGTGCTTACTCTTATCCCTTTTCTCATCTGGCCCTTTCTCGCACTTGTCGTTACGGCAGTTGGCTGGGTATTTCATGTGGATACCTGGGGCGCGCTGTGGCAGGTGGTTCAGTCCCATCCGCTGGAGTCTGTTATTGGCATTATTGCCGCCTACGCATTGTACAGGTTTACTATATGGCACGTACGTTTTGTATATGCTTACCTGCAATCCAAAAAGCTGGTGCATATGAAAGTGCTCCTGCCGCGCAGTGACAGCAAGGCGGATCAGGAGAAGCGGACGGAAAAAGATTTCAAGGAAAAAGTGGCCATTATGGAGCAGCTCTACCGCGCACTCTGGGAAGTAAAAGACCTTACATTCTGGCGACTGGTTCACTTCTGGATTTTCCGGTACGCCACCATCAGCTTTGAATTATTTGTAGAAAGCGGCGAGCTTACTTTTTACGTTATTACGCAGCCGAATCTGGTGTCCATTGTGGAAAAGCAGATTACGGCCTACTACTCCGATGCCGAGGTGCGCGTGCAGCACACGCCTTCCATTTGGCCCAAAGGGTATAAGCTGGTTGGTTATAATATGGTTACCAAGAAGCCGTACTGGTACCCCATTCGTTTTTACGAGCAGATGCAGGATGATCCGCTGAATGATATTGCCAACGTACTGTCTAAAATGAGGGTGGATGAGACGGCTGCCATTCAGGTGATTATCACGCCGGTGTTCGATGATACGTGGAGCCGTAAGGTCAAGCGCATCGCCACACTCAAATTTAAGGGGAAGGAAGATCGTTTTGTCTCCCGCATTCCATTGCTCACAACCGTCATCAAGCTATTGAGCGGCTTCACCACGGGGACAGACGGCCAGACGTATGCGCCGGGCGCGCAGAGCGGCGACTCGTTTATCCGCATGATCCAGCCGGAAGAAGAGCTGTACAAGCGCATGGGTGAAAAAGCGGGCATGAGCGGCTTTCATACCACCGTCCGCATTCTGGCGGCCGGTAAAACATGGGACCGCGCACTGGATATTACCAATAACATGCAGGTGGCGTTTAACGTGTTCAAAGATATTTACGGTAACTGGTTTTCCAACCGTCGCTTCCTGGTGGATTTCTTTCCGCTCCCTCTGAATGCGCCTATTTTACACTGGCTGTGGCGGCATCGTTTGAACGGTTTTCTGGGAAAATCCGATCTGCTTGTGGAGCGTGAGCTGGCTGCGTTGTATCATTTTCCGGACAGCCGCTACAACAAGATTCCTATTCTGCAGTGGATCACCTATAAAGTTCTGCCGCCGCCGCCAAATGCGCCGCAGGAAGGAATCGTTCTTGGCCTTAATAAATACCGCGCCGAGGAAACGCCCATCCACTTTCTGGATAAAGACCGCACGCGTCATCAGTACATCATTGGTAAATCCGGTGCCGGTAAATCCGCACTTCTCAGCTACCAGGCGCGGCAGGATGTGGCGGCCGGTGCAGGGCTGTGCGTGGTGGACCCGCACGGCGACTTGATTGAAGATATTCTGACGCATGTCCCGAAAGAGCGCGCCAAAGATGTCATCCTTTTTGATCCGTCCGATACGCAGCGTCCCATGGGACTCAATTTGCTTGAAGCAAAAACAGACGAGGAAAAAGATCGTGCGTCACTGGATGCCATGGAAATTTTTATCAAACTGTTTGGTAATGAAATCTTCGGTCCGCGCATTCAGCATTACTTCCGTAACGGTTGTCTTACGCTCATGGATGATGAGGACGAAGGCGCCACGCTTATTGATGTGCCGCGCCTGTTTGTGGATGAAGAATTCCAGCGTTACAAAGTGGCCAAGATTAAAAACGTAGTGGTGCGCAGCTTCTGGGAACATGAAATGGCCAAAACCGGTGCGCGCGAGAAGGAGGAAATGATCCCGTACTTCTCCGCCAAATTTGGGCCGTTTATTACGAACAGCACCATGCGTAATATTATCGGCCAGCCCAAGAGCGCGTTTAATATCCGTGACATTATGGACAGCGGCAAAATTCTGTTTGTTAACCTGAGTAAGGGAAAAATAGGCGATGTGAACGCCCAATTGCTCGGTCTCATTTTTGTAAACAAGGTGAACATGGCGGCTCTCAGCCGCGCCGATGTTCCGCAGAGCGACCGCCGGCGCTTTTACTTATATGTGGATGAATTCCAGAACTTCGTTACCGATGCATTTGCCACTATTCTGTCCGAAGCGCGCAAGTACGAATTGGGTCTGATTATGGCGCATCAGTACATTGGACAGCTTGTCGGAAAAACCGCCGCCTACGACCAGGCCAGCACCAAAATGCGCGATGCCGTATTCGGTAACGTGGGAACCATCATGAGCTTTAAAATCGGCGCCGAGGATGCCGAGTACATGGCAAAAGAATTCGCGCCGGTATTGTCCGAACAGGACGTTATCGGTATCCCGAACTTCAATTGCTACACCAAGCTGAATATCAACAATACAACGTCCCGGCCGTTCTCCATGGCTACTATTTATGATGAAAGCCAGCGCAACGAAAAGATGTCGTCACTCATTAAAGAATACAGCCGCATGAAATATGGAAGGAAGAAAATATTCGTTGATCAGGAGATTGAGGATAGAATAGGTATTATCCGGTAATACGAACCGCATGCTAGATGGCTACCAAAATCCGTAGCAGCTTTAGGCTGTCTTCAACACGATGATTATCGTCATGCACGCCCAGGCTCCCGGTGGCTGGCCGTGGTCGTCATGGCGTTGCTTACATGTTGCAGATCTGTTTATCAAAATTCATATAAAACATATTATAAGAAGAGATAACGCATTTTTACAAAGAAAATTTTATTGACTTTTAAAGCCTGAAGCTTTTTACTGTGCTGCACTTTTTCCTTTACCAATTTTTTATCATGGCAGCAGAGCATACAACGGAACACGACCCTTCTACCGGCGACGGACGCGCTGGAATTGAGCAGACCAGATTGGTTGAGAAGACAACCACCAAGACGGTATTTAATCATCAAAAAAAAGTAACAGCTGAATTCCTGAAAGCGATTGGTTCACCATATGGTCAATCAGAAGATAATCAGGCAAATATTGTCGAATCGGATCAGCAAGAGGTGGCAGCATAAATTACACTTGAGGCCTTCGGGCCTCTTTTTGTATCACACATCAGATGTTTGTCGAATTTTTTTTCTTCACTACGCTATTGAATTATGAATGATGTCATCAGTTTTCTAGAGACTATTCCGGAGACTTCTATTCCGTGGTGTGGCTTTGCCGGCATGGTTCTAATCTTTCTGGGGGCAAAATCATCCAGCTTTATATTCCGGATCATAGTCATTACCGTTGGCATCGGGCTTTTTATCGTAACATTTCTCTGGATGCTGCGCTGGTTCATGGTTTTTTAATGTATGAGAAACCCTTGAAAAAATATGCAAGTATCCTTACCCTCTTTCTACTATGGTCTCATTCTCCCAGGCAAAAGATATGTTTCGCATTCAGCGCGAAGCAAAACGGATTAAGAAAGAATTAAAGAGCATTCATGTGGAGGCGGAAGCATCCGGCGTGAAAGTGGTAGTATCTGCCGAACAGGAGGTGGTAAGCATTACCATTGATCCGTCCGTCCCCCGCGAGTCTGTTCCGGCGCTCCTTATAGACGCGCTTAACCGTGCATTTAAAAAAGCGCAGCTGGTTTCGGCCGAGAAAATGAAAGGCATTATGGCACAGATGGGCATGGCCATGCCGGAGGAATAGTCTGCATGGTTATGCAGCTGGCGGCTCCGGCTTGTAATGAATAAAACCATGCGCTTTGCAGTCTGCGAGTAGCATTGACGGGACTCTGTATCGGAATTGGAAATTATGATCAAAAGAATTTTTATTGTTATCGGCATTGTTCTGGTGCTGTGGCTGGGAAATATAATGCTGCAGCGAAATGCACTAAAACCGGTGGATGCGCTGAATACAAAAACAGTTGTCGTTACCATTCCCGATGGCGCATCGGTAAAAATGATTGCGGGCATTTTGCAGGCTGATGGTGTCATTCGGTCAGCATCCGCTTTTAGGCGCCTGGCCACGCATGAGCAATTGACGGGCAAGTTATTGGCCGGCACGTTTTTGTTGCAGCCGTCCATGACCGCACAGGAGGTATTAAAGGCGCTTACAGCAGTGGAAGGCGGACAGCAGAGCGTAACTATTCCGGAGGGATACACAGTGAAGAATATTGATGCCCTGCTTGCCGAAAAAGGTTTTACGCAGTCCGGCGACATTGAGCGTTGTGCGCGTACGTGCGATTTTTCGGCATTCACTTTTCTGCCTCAGCAGAATAATCTGGCCGGTCGCGGCGGTAAGGTGGAAGGCTATCTGTTCCCGGACACGTACTTTGTTTCGTCTGCCGATTTTACGCCGGAGTCATTCCTGCAAAGGTTACTGTCTACGTTTCAGAAAAAAGTTGTCGAAGCCAAAAGTACGGACATCCGGTCTTCCGGTAAAAGTCTGCATGATATTATGACGATGGCGTCTCTGGTGGAAGAGGAGACGCGGGCCAAAAGTGAGCGGCCGGTGGTTGCCGGTATTTTGTGGAAGCGCCTGCGCGAAGGCATGCGCCTGGATGTGGATGCCGCCGTCCGTTATTTTCTGGAAAAGCCAGGCAGCGATATTACCCGCGCTGATTTGGAAACGGATTCGCCGTACAACCTGCGTAAAACAAAGGGCCTGCCACCCGGACCCATTGCCAACCCCAGCCTGGCAAGTGTAAATGCCGCACTGCATCCGGAAGAAAGTTCCTATTACTACTATCTGCATGATGCCAACGGAAACGTGCATTATGCCGCCACCAATGATGAGCATAATGCCAACAGGGCGAAGTATCTGCCATAATCAGTTTTATATTTTAGAAGTTGAATTGCTTCACACTGTAAAACTTCTTTCATGGTAAGGGTTGTTTAGTCTGTGCCAGAAGGTTTTCTTAAAATCCGGTAATCCGATTGTTACAGTGTACTCACTGAAAGTGGCTCATATGCTATTCTATGAACAGATTAGACTATATTCAATATGACCTATATATGCTATAATACTTTGAGTACTTTAATTCATCATCTAATAATCTACATACCGTCATGTCACATCATCATAAACTGAAAATCGGCGTTATGGGTTCGGCTAGCGGGCCCCAAATTGAAGATCCCGTTGCCCGCGAGAAAGCGCGCGAGCTGGGACGGGAGATTGGCAGGCGCGGACATATTTTCATCAACGGCGCATGCCCGGGCTTGCCGAATGAGGCCATGCTGGGCGCCAAGGAATATAACGGTTTTACCCTGGGTATTTCGCCGGCATTCTCCGAATACGAACATGTGAACGAATATCTTTCGCCGCATGCCCATGACATGATTATTTATACCGGCATGGGTTTTATGGAACGTGATATTATCAATATCCGCTCCAGTGATGCGATTGTCATTATCGGCGGCGGCATCGGGACACTGAATGAATTCACGGTGGCGTACGATGAAGGCCGTCCCATCGGGGTGGTCACAAAATCGGGCGGTATCAGTAATTCCATTGAACACATTGTGGTCGAGCTTTGTCAGCGCACCATGCCAAAGAACCTGGTGATGGATGACGACCCGGCCAGACTGCTGGATAAGCTGGAAATAGTAGTGAAGGCATTTCCTTTGCCTGTCCGCGAGGATGGCCGCGTAAAAGACCTGCGCGACGGCAGGGGATGAGCATGAAGGCGTTAGCGGTTGCTTGTTGATTATTGCTCCCGTTCTCTTCCGCTTTTCATAATCCAGCGGATAGGAGTTCCCTGGAAGTCGAACGTTTCGCGGATGCGGTTATCCAGAAAGCGTATCTGGCTTACTTCAATTTCCTTCGGATTTTTGACGAACAAGACAAACGTCGGCGGAATGGCATCGGCCTGTGTAATGTGCTTGGCCTTGCTTACCGGCCCCAGCGGTTGTCCTTCCACGGAGTGCTTGAACCAGCGATTGAGCTCTTTAATGGCAAGCCGGCGTGTGCGGTTTCGTTGCAGTGCCTCTATAAGATCGAACATTTTCAAAAGTCCCTCGCGCGTTACCGTGGAGCAGGGGATAACCGGCGCAAACCGGCAAAACAGGAAGGTGGCTTTTATTTCATCAATCTTCTCCTTCTTTTGCTCGGTTGTCAGAAGATCAATTTTGTTCAGCAGGAAGATAAGACCCTTGCCGCGTTCAATGGCCAGTGCCGCTACCCGCTTGTCCTGCTTCGCAAGCGGCTGCGTTGCATCCAGGACCATCAGCGCAATGTCGCTTTGTTCCAGTGCCTGGATTGTCCGCAGGTATGCATAACTGTCGATGCCTTCTTCCGTCTGCGCGTGGCGTTTGAGTCCGGCCGTATCCACGAACAGGAATTCACGGTCGTGGTAGCGGATAAGCGTATCGGTTGTATCGCGCGTGGTGCCGGGAATTTCGGATACCAACCGCGGTGACATTTTGCGCTGCGCTTCCGACATCATGGCGTTTACCAGCGAACTCTTGCCCACATTCGGTTTGCCGATAATGGCAACGCTGGGTGTGGATTCTTCCGTCTGCTCACGTACGGCTTGCTTTTCAAAATTCTGTTTTTGCAAATACCGTATAATATAATCTTCCAATTCATCGACTCCAACTCTGTTCAGCGCGCTCACGGCCACGATATCATCGGCAATACCGAGCTGGTAATACTGGGGCAGGAGAGCATCCAGCAGAGCCGGGTTATCTGATTTTGTGAGGACAATAATGACGGGTACATGTTGTTTGCGGTTCTTCCGGAGCAGTTGCACCACCTGGTGATCATTGGCTGTCAGTTCTTCCCGGCTGTTGATAGTGAAGAGAATCAAGTCGGCATGCTCCATCGCCAGGAGCGACTGGGCATGCACGTCATCTTCAAAATCATGGTCGTCCGTTCCGCCGCCCATACCGCCCGTATCAATAAGCAAATAGTCCAAATCGTCATTTTCCACCATGCTGGATATGTGGTCGCGGGTGGTGCCGGGGATATCGCTGATAATAGCGCGCCTGCGGCCGATAAGCCGGTTAAACAGCGTAGATTTGCCCGTATTGGGTCTTCCGATAATGGCAACAGTCGGGATTTTGGCCATGCGAAGCGGATACTAGCATGAAAATGCTGGTTTTGGCTAGGAAATGACAAAAAGCCATAACCCGACAGGGAATTATTGTACAGTCGTGGAAATTATCCATCCGCAGTTGCGGTTGGTATCACCTGATTTCTGGGTGCCGATACAGGGTGGTGTGAGTATCTTATTCTGTGTCTTTGTCATTTAATCCATCAATTCCGGAGCAAGCTTCCGTAATTTTCTGTGCGCGCTCGTTTCAATTTGTTGGACGCGTGCTTTGCTTAGACCTATTGTACGTCCTAATTGCTGCAATGACATTTGTAGGTGTTCACCCAGGCCATAGCGATGTTCTAGGATCTTTCGCTCACGCTCATCAAGGGTGCCGAGCATCTTTGCTACTCTTTCTTGTACAGCTTTTACCCTTACTTCTATTTCCTTTTCACTGGAACGTGTATTCGGAGTGAATTCAAAAACAACGTCAGCCCTTGTAGAAAAATTATCCCGTTGCGTGATTTCTCCAGGAATGAATTTGGCAAATCTGTTCTTAACAACCCAGCTGGCATAGCTGGAGAATTTATTGCCTCTGGAAAAATCAAATTTTTCGACTGCCCTTATAACTGCCATATTGCCTTCACTGATCAATTCAAAGAAATCTATTTCAGTACGAGTGTACCGTTTGGCAATTGAAACTACCAAGCGCAGGTTTGATGTAATAAGTTTGCTCTTCTCTTCTTCTGCTTGCGCCAAAAGCATTTCAAGCTTTTCTGTATAGTTTTGTAGATCTATCGTCGTTGAGCTTTCTGGATCCGGCGCATTTTCACCGGTTGTCTTGGCTGTAAACTTTGTCAGGTTCATGAGGAAGAAATGATAACATTCTTCTTCCCGCGTCAGTAAATCGGAGTCATATAAATCCGCTAAATACTCCGCTAAGCCTGCGGGCGCTTTTATTCTTTGCTTCCTTACCGGTGCGGATGCATCCATTTGTTTGGATAGACTCATGAGTACTTCTCCTTCTTCCGCCGGATTGCCGAAGGACGAATGAGGTCTAACGTACAGTGAAGAAGCTTTTTTCAGGGCTTTCAGATATCTTTCCCGTACTATTTGCTCTGCTTCCAGCTTGTCTTTTTTACTTCGAAGTGTGGAAGTGTGCAAAACATTGTTCGCAGCCCCGTTGAAATATGCCTGCCCGGACAGTATGCGCATGGTTTGTTTTTCCTCGGGCGACAGTTGTTCATCGTCAGCATGTCTGGCTTCCACGGCCAAAGCTTTTTCGTATAACGTGGGCGCAGTGCTGGTGGAAGATTTTGACATTAAAAGTAAATGAATCTTAATAATAACAAATCAAAAAGCAACGTTTTTCTCTGCAATAAGCCTTTTTGTGCATTTTTTCGTAGAAAGTAGCTCCTTTCCGGACTAATCGTTACAATTTGTACATGACCAAAGACTTTAATCCGATACCAGTTGAACAGAAATGGCAGAAAAAATGGGAGGAGGCCGGTGTGCATCTCACCAACCTGGCGGAAGCACAAGACCCTTTTTATGCCATGGTCATGTTTCCGTACCCCAGCGGTGACAAGCTACATGTGGGACACTGGTATAACTTTGCACCGGCGGACAGTTTTGCCCGGTACCAGCGCATGCTTGGGAAAGACGTCTTTGAACCTATGGGATTTGATGCGTTTGGCCTGCCCGCTGAAAACTACGCTATTAAAACCGGTATTCACCCGAATGAATCCATCAAAGCCAATGTACTGACCATGATTGAACAATTGAAACGCATGGGTTGTATGTATGATTGGGATAAGACACTGAATACGAGCCAGCCGGAATACTATCAATGGACGCAGTGGCTGTTTTTGCAGATGTTTAAAAACGGACTGTCATACAAGAAGCTGGGTAATGTGAACTGGTGTCCCAAGGACCAGACTGTTTTGGCAAACGAACAAGTGACTGATGGCAAATGTGAACGTTGCGGAACGGATGTTATCCAAAAGCCGCTGGAGCAGTGGTATTGGAAGATTACCCAGTATGCAGACAGATTGATTGATGGTCTGGCTGATCTCGACTGGCCGAACAAAACGAAGATTATGCAGACGAACTGGATTGGACGGAGCGAAGGGGCGGAGATTGAGTTTAATTTGAATATTGCTCGTGGTAGCCGGGGAATTAATTCCCCGGCTACCAGATGCGTGCATTTGGTTTTAACGCCTAAAAACCGTAGTGAATTTTTTGAAGATGAAACAGAGGCAAGATCTATTCTGCGCATTCTGGATTCTGTTGCCAGAAGACATGATATAGTTATTCATGAAGCTGCTGCTATGAATGGGCATGTTCATCTATTAATAAGCTTTGATCGTTCTCGTGATTTAGGAACGGATATTGTAAAAAAACTAAAAGGAGCGAGTGCCAGA
>JAQBQQ010000038.1 GCA_028286915.1 Candidatus Peribacteria bacterium
TTCTCAATAGGTATAAACCTATTAAAAACAGCATAAGACCAGCGACAATAAATGAAGCTATAAACGTAGTTGTCCGGTTTGACCCGAGATTAGTCGCCGATATATTGCCGCTCAACCTGTCCAGCACACTGGACTTCTTAAGCGAAGCTAACTTAGAACCTTTAACACTATTTTTGTATCTTAGCTTTGCCTTCGCCTTTTTCCTGGCAGTTTTTTTCTTTAATTTTATTCCAGTATATTTACTTTTAAGATCTACTGCAAAAGAATTAGTTAGTTCAATTTTATTATTCAATACATCGGTTATAACCAGAAAAATCTGGTAGCTTCCGGCTGCCATGGGCTTGGGTACGCTTACTTCTAGACTATTCTTTGTCTGGCCTGTTTGGGCAAACTCAATCCCGGCCATACGAATGGCCATACGTTTTGCCAGAGTATTATGTACTTTTATCGTTAATCCTTTTGTTTTATACATCTTCCACGTGGGCCTAAGCGCTTTGAGCAGATACTTCTTGTAAAGCTGGAGAATGGTATCGGTAGACTCATCTAATATTAAAGGATTCAAGCCATTGGCTACTTCAAAGCCATCCGGGTAGGTATCGGCATCTGTATCAGCTTGTGTAGGATTGGTTTTATAGAGCATTCTTTCTTTATTATCTGGAAGCGAATCTCCATCTGTGTCTATGGCCAGATTGACCGGCGCGAATGTGTAACAGATATTCGGCTTACCGGGTGTCGGCACATCGCTTACGCATGGTTTTTTGGCCATTATATTTTTACTGTTTTTATGTGAAATAACCGATTCTCCTTTGCTTATATTTGAATACATTAATTGATCAATTAATGTATTATTAGGATCATACAAATAGACCGTATCGCCAGTGTTATTCATGGCTATCTGAATGACAGAGGCTGGAAGCGCCAGGTATCCATGCGGCTGTATAACTAAATCTCCTTTTAAAAGCTTTTTCTTTGTCGCAGGTTTCGGCTCATCATTTACCGACCAACCGGCAAGGTTCACGGGCTTACTGCTTATATTCCTGAGTTCCAACCACTCGGCATCATGTATCTTCTGCTTTTTTGACAAAGGAGACGGGTAGACTTCACTGATGACGAGCATATGTGAGTAATCCGACTGCTTCCAGACATAGGCTCCCTTTATAGCATTGGAACGAAAGTCTCTTCGGACAGCCGTGTGATGCAGGGCATAAGCATGAATGCGTAACCCATTGGTTACCAGAATGCCAGTTTCCGTCTTAAGGAAGGACCCGGTGTTCACAGATACAAATATATCTGCCGGTACATTTGTCTTAAAGGTAAGCAGGCTACCGGTTCCAACCACACCCGGTTCTATGCTGGGTGTGAGGACAAGTCCTTTTGTCTGCAATGTCTTAAATAACCTTTCATCTGCCTCGCGCAAGCGTATGGCCAGGGCAGCCTGAGCATTGGACCACATTCCCAACTTTGCCCGGTCCGCTTCTGCTTCGTACAGGGAATAGACTGGTGAGCGACTCTGGAACTGAGCACTGGTTACCAAGCCATGACGAAGCAGCCACACTTGCAACTCTTCGCCCGAATCTATGTACACCAAAGCCGGCGTTGCCTGAGCGTTATTAGCTGAATTTGAACTAAATTGTAGTTCAATATTTTTGTTTTCTATTAGGGCTTTAAGTAAATTTACAGTATTCAAATTTTTATCGGTAAAATTTTCACCATTCTCCCACTGAATGCCGTCGAGTGCCACAAGCCGCTCGGTATAGACCGGCTTCCGAAGCGTGGGATTAAAGATGTCTACTCGTATCGTACCATCGGGACGGACGGCACGAACGATGGCTGTCTCTTTAGGCAACCGGCTCATGGATTCATAGAGCGCATCATGGGCAGTCTTGGTCCAGTGCAGAACTGTTACCAACTGATGAGTGTTATCGTACAATCGGACAAAGCCGTTGCTGTCTGCCAAAGTTAGGCCGGTTTCATTTGATGTGAAACGCATCATTTCACCCGAGCGTAGAAAATTGTAGGGAATGCGGTAGCGCTTGCCGGTACTCTCGCCTGTTTCCAGGCTCCAACCGGTAAACACCACAGCCTTCTTGCCAATATTGCGCAGCTCAATCCATTCTCTGCCATGACCTTCGGACGGACGCGGCAAAGCGGATAGAATAAAATCCGCCGATGCATAGGACATATCTCCAGATATACATTGATTGGGCGCGCCCGGCGTGACAAACGGCGTCCACACCCATACACCATCTTCTCGGGCGGCATACGACTGGCGCTTGACGCTGGAATCAAAAGAGATTTGTTGAATAACTTTTTTATTCATTCTGCTAAACGTGACACCGGTTGCCGTTTCTGTTGCTGCCGGGGCAAGCAGGCGAACCATGTCACCCGAATCATTAAGCGCTATTTTGGTCTGGCTGCGTGGCAGAAAGACATATTCGTGTGGCGCTATGGTCACTTCCTCTAACGCAAAAGCTTTGCTGCCACCATCCTCATCATCCAGCGCCCATCCGCATAAATTCAGCGGCTGCTCCGTCTTGTTCTGGAGCTCGATCCATTCGTCGTCCGCAGTATCCGGCGACGGCATGAATTCGGTAAGCTCGGCGCCTGTACCTGCAGTCGGTTTACATGCTTGAAGTGGCTGGCTTTGGGTAATTTTTATTTTAGACGAACCGCCGGGCTGCACCTCGGCATTCAATACCTGTTCTACTGTGGTACCACAGTAACTCGTTGCCCGTAATGTAACCGTATAGTGGCCTTCTTTGGTAAATGAGTGAGACGGCGGGTTGCAACTGTCGCTTGTATGACCATCACTATATGTGAACGCACAAGTGGCGCCAGCCAGGCTGCCCCGGGTGAGAGATACGCTTAGATTGAGCGTGACTTTCGTACTGTTCACCGGCACGCCCGACTGTATGCTAATCTGCGGTTGCCAGGGAGCGGCGGTATCATTTATTGCCCCTTCGGTAGGTACGCAAAACAAGTGGTTTGCATCACCAATGCGACCGTAACTAATACCTTCGGGCAGGCTGGGGTAAACAAGGGTATCAATCGTAGCCCCCAGATAGGTAAGTAACACTGTATCACCCGTATTCTTAAGCGTGAGACCGGTTTGATGCGTTCTAAGAACAAGCACTGAGCCAGACCCGAGAAGTGACCCCGAAAAACCGGCCAATAAGAACGTTTTGGATGCCACGGAAAGAGTATAATCAGCCAGGCGCACGCTGCCACTGCCAGTATTCCGCAGTTCAATCCATTCGTCGTCATCCGAACCTGCCGGGTTACTGAGAACTTCACTAATACGCAGGGGAGGTATAATAGGAGCAGACACTAATTTTCCGGACGAAGAGGACGGCGATGAAGACAATGAGCCGGACGAAAGCGTTTGTCCGGAATCATTGGCGTAGCCGGGTGTACCGAATAGAGTGGATCCGTCATCAAACCCGGCAAACGTTCGGGCAGTGCGCCAGTTAGAGAGCAGTGTTCCGGAAAGAAGAGGGTCCAGCCGCTCCATACTGGCTTTCTGCCAGGGGTTACTGCCGTTTGTACCGGCAAATGGCACGCTTACGCCATCATCCGCTTCGTCCATAAGCGTACCGCTGGCGTTCCGCAAGCGAAGCAAAAGCTTGGAATTCGGCAGAGAAACAGCTGTTGTGGCAACCAATGGCGAAGCAGCCAGACGTGATTCATTCTCATGATAATTTGCAATCACCGGGTAGCTGTCAGCGGAAAGAACCGTTCCAGATGCAAAGCGGACCATTGTGTCCTCGGTATTCTGGCTGCTTAGCGTCGTAAGCGACCAGCCGGAAATATTGGCGCTGCCGGAGCCGGTATTATGCAACTCAACCCATTCATCCGCCGTACTCAGGTCCGTTCCCATCCACATTACCTCATTAATAATAACCTGCGCATGGCACGTCTCGCTGCACAGGCAGCCAAGAAGGAGTACACCTATAACCTGCTGCCACAAATGTACCGCCCTCAGGCGATGAGTAGACATGCAGTCACTTAACCAGCGCCCGGCAACCCGGAATAGATCAGCTCCGGAATATATTTCACCACAGTGCCTATTTTTGGCGAACCAAAGACCCAAAAGGCGTTCTGCGTATAGGTGGAACGGCCAGGTTGGCAGCCTGGCATACCGAACCGGCATCAAACCGGCCGGCTGAAAAGTCCACTTACGCTCGCACCCGCTGTGTATGTGCGCTATCATTCAGTCTCTCACCCTCTCGATGACCCCTATCTCACTTCTGAAACTGATGATCGCTCCTGGCATTACCGCACGGCTCGATTTGTAACAGACCGATAGACGCGAGAGGCTGGGCTTATCCCCTGCCCCTTATGTATTATGGATTATACAATTGTATTTCTCGCACTCCTCGCCGGAGTGGGTCTCGGCCTGCTGACAGGCTGGTTTTGGTTTAGTAAAGGTAAAAAGATTTCCACAGCGCTGCAGGCACAGATCCTCCAACAGGAACGCGTGCTCCAAAAGCTTGAAGGCAAGCTGATGGAAACGCAGAGTCAAATGAAAGCCGCCGAAGCCGAAGCGAAGGCGGCGGCCAAAGAAATCCTGTCCGAAGCCCGCTTGCAGGCATCGGAATTGGAAGCCAGGCTGGAAAAGGAACAAGGCCGTTTGGAGGAAAAAGAAAAAGGCCTGGATGGCAAAGTAAACGAACTGGAACGCCAGCGTGAGAAATTACTCACCAAAGAGCAGGATATTGATGTTCTCAAGGCCGAAATGGCCGATGCGTCGCTTAGGCACCGCGAAGCGCTTGAGCAGGTATCAAAGCTCACAGAAGAAGAGGCTAAAAAGCAATTATGGGAACAACTGGAACAGGAATTCTCCACCCAGTTCGCCGGACAAATCAAACTGCGCCGCGAGGAAATGGAACAGGAGTATGAGGACAAAGCCAAAAACCTCATGGCCGAAGCCATGCAGCGCTACGCTGCCGAAGTAGCCAGCGAATCCACCGCCACCGTGGTGCAACTGCCAAGCGATGACATTAAGGGGAAGATCATCGGTAAAGAAGGCCGCAATATTATCGCCTTCGAGCAAGCCACCGGTGTGGACATTATTATTGATGACACGCCCGGCGCCATTATTATCTCCGGTTTCGACCTGGTTCGCCGCTATGTTGCCAAGCTGGCCATGGAAAAACTGATTCAGGACGGCCGCATTCAGCCGGCGAAAATTGAGGAAATTGTCCAGAAAGTAAAAGAGCAGGTAGGAAAAATGATGCTGGAATTCGGCAAGCGCGCCACTGAAGAACTCGGTATTGGCGGTTACCCGGCAGATCTGCTCAAAATTATCGGCCGCCTGCGCTTCCGTACAAGCTACGGCCAGAACGTGCTCAAGCATTCCGTGGAAATGGCACACATCGGCCGCATGCTGGCCGAAGAAATCGGTGCAGATGTAAATACGGTAGTGGAAGGCTGTCTGCTCCACGACATTGGCAAGGCGCTCGACCATGAAGTAACCGGTACCCACGTAGAGATAGGCGTGGAAATCTGCAAGCGCTATAAAGTGCGTCCGGAAGTAATCCACTGTGTGGCCGCGCACCATGAAGATATTCCTATAGAGTCACCGGAGGCATTCGTAGTTGCCGCCGCCGATGCCATCTCCGGAGCCCGCCCCGGAGCCCGCCGCGAATCCATTGAAGAATACTTCAAGCGTCTGCGCGCACTGGAAGATGTGGCCAAAACCTTTGAAGGCGTCCAGAAAGCTTTTGCCATTTCCGCCGGCCGCGAGATTCGCGTGTATGTGGATACGGGCAAGATTGATGACCTTGGACAGGAGAAGCTGGCCAAAGATATTGCCAAGAAAGTGGAAGCCGAGCTCACCTACCCGGGAATTATTAAAGTGAATGTCATCCGTGAGCGCAGAATAGAGGAGCAGGCAAAGTAAGCTTTAAATCCAATTGTCCTGATAAAAACCACAATGAAGATTGTGGTTTTTATTGCATATAAAACACTATAGAATAGTTCACTTTCCACATTTCTCATGCAGTCTATTTCTATTACACGGATTCTTACAATGGTCTATGGAGCGATGCTGAGTTTTAGTGTGCTGAGTATCAGCTATCTGCAGAATCGGGGATTGTAAAAATAAGAGCGGCCATTCTTGACCCGAAGAGTCCCTTTAGGGGCCGCGGATGGACAATCGTAATCACGAATGCCGCACCCAAGGATGGGTGCTGCTGAGTTTGAAATTACTCCGCCAACACAAATACCTCACCCATCTTTTTCACCATTTCATCCTTTTCAAGTTTCACCAACAAGCCAGACAGCCACACAGAATGATCATCAAACGACCAGTCGACAGTAATAATAGAGCCAATTTCCTGTAGCGACATTCCACCTGATGAATCACGGAGAGTTTCCACAATTCTACCGCGGAATATTCTATTCGGTATAAATACTGAACCAACCAATCGCCCCGGCTCGGTGGATTCTTTCTTTTTGCGCTTTTTAAGAATCGCCTGAACCCTGAAAGCTGATGTGCATAAACCATCTTTGGCCATGGGACAAATATCGCATTTGGGGGCGGATTTGGTACAGACAGCGGAACCAAAATCCATAAGGGCAGAGTGCCAGTTTTGAGTTGACTGGCCTGTCCTGAGCTTGCCGAATGGGTTGATTGGTTCTTGGTTTATTGGAACTGATTCGAGAGCGATTCTTAATGTGTCATCCGCGATGAGTAATAGCTTTCTGTCATTCAATTCCCATTTCTCCTTCCCCTCCTCATCCACGGTTTCCGGTCCTGCAAACACACGATGCAGAATGCGGCGGATATTGGTATCAATACAGGGTGTTGGCAGGTGAAAAGCAAAATTTCTGATGGCTGCCGCCGTGTATGGGCCAATTCCTTTTATAGCCAACAGCTCATGCAACTCTCCGGGGAACTCTCCTTTATATGTATCAACAATAGTCCTGGCCGCGTCCCTCAAACGGAGCGCCCGGGAGTTGTAGCCCATACCACGCCAGGCCAGAATGACATCTTTATTGGATGCATCGGCCAGATGCCGGATAGTCGGAAACTGTTCCAGAAAATTTTTGAAGATAATAATAACCCGGGAAACCTGTGTCTGCTGCAGCATAATTTCGGAAACCAGAACCATGTACGCGCGCTGGGTGTCATCGGAAATATCCAAATCCCTCCAGGGCAAAGTGCGCTTATGAGTTTCAAACCAAAGCCAGAGTCTTTCCGCGAAAACTAATGATGCATCAATTTGATTCATGAGATGAAATTCTAAATCCTAAATCCTAAATCCGAAACAATTTAAAAGGTTTAAGATTCAAATTTGCTTAGAATTTAGTACTTAGTGCTTAGGATTTTGCCTACACTGTGCAGGAATATGGTTGTCATATGCGTTTTTTCTGACCATACTTAGACACTCTAAAGATTTCTATCTATATTTTCGCAGTGAAACTCATTCTCTCCATTCTCTGGCGACAAGCAAAGAAACATCCTGTGGAGTATGCCATGCTGCTTGTACTTATTCTGCTGGTGGCAACACTGTGGATTTCCGAGCCGCTGTACTCCAGCTATGCCATTGATCGCATGCTCAAGGCCAAGGCCGGTGCGCCGATAGATTACCGCTACATCTTCGGCGCCTGGTTCGGGATTTTTATTCTGAACTCCATTGTGCAGACCAGCCAGAAATTTCTGGGCTGGAAACTGACAGAGCAGCTGGTTCTTAGCAGGCGCGAGGAAGTCTATACGCATATTCTGGATCTGGGGATTTCCTTTCATACCAAGCAGAAGTCCGGCGAGGTCATTAAAATTCTGGACGACGGCGCCGATACGATGGCGGAACTGCAACGTGAACTGCTTATTCAGCTGATTCCGTCATCTTTAACGGCATTTGTATTTCTGGTCATCGGCTTCATTATCAATCCGCTGCTTGCCACTATTCTCCTGGTCAGCATTTGTCTGTACATGATTATTGCCTTTACCGGAACACGCAGTACGGTAAAACTGCAGCAGGAAGTGAATAAGCTATGGGTTGAATCCATCGGTCGGGCGCAGGACACCATCAGCAATATTTATTCGGTAAAGTCCGGCGCGCAGGAAAAACGCGAGATGGATACCATGCGCGTTATTCATCAAAAAACCTTTAGCCGTCAGCAAAAAGTAAACAAACGCTGGGCTGCCGTGGAAGCCATTAACTTCTTTATGCTGACACGTATCGCGCTGGTGTCGGTTGGTATCTATCTGTATACGAAAGATATTCTTAGCCTGGGCCAGGTCTATTTTTTCCAGTCATCGTTCTTCCGGGTGCTTACACCATTTGAAATGCTGGGCGGCATGCTGCCGCAGTGGAACAAACAAGTGAGCAAAGTCCGTCTGTCCGAAGAAGTATTGAACACGGCGGTTGATGTCCACAATAAGGAGAACCCCGTTACCCCGGGTGAGCTCAAGGGCGAAATCCGGTTCGAGCATGTTTCTTTCCAGTATGACACGGTTATGAAGAAGCTCGGTGATCATATCCAGACCAACGAAACGTCTGCAGGGCCGGCTAACCCGCCGGAAGACGAGGCTATTCAGGATGAAACATTGCGTATGGAGGAACCTGAATCAACTGATGCCGATGATGAAAACGCACCGCAAAGCTATCCGTCTCCGGATGCCGAAGACCAGCATGCCGGCTATGTATTGAAAGATATTGATCTGGTTATCCGCCCCGGCGAGCATATTGCCTTTGTCGGCCACTCCGGCGCCGGCAAAACCACTATCGCCATGCTGCTGAACCGTTTTTACGATGTCACAGAAGGCAGGATTCTTATTGATGGCACGGATTTGCGGGACTTGGATATGCACTGGTGGAGATCCCAGATTGGCCTGGTACTGCAGGAGAATATCATGTTCAACGAATCTATTCTGGAGAATATCCGCTACGCCCGGCCCGATGCCACCATAGAAGAAGTAAAAGAGGCTGCCAGACGTGCCGCCGCAGATGAATTCATTGATCATCTGGCTGATGGCTACAATACAATGATCGGTGATCGTGGAATCCGGCTTTCCGGCGGACAGCGCCAGCGGGTGGCCATCGCCCGGGCCATTCTCAAGCGGCCGAAAATTGTAGTACTCGATGAAGCAACAAGCGCTCTTGATTCCGTCACCGAAAAACATGTCCAGGAAGGAATCAAAAGCCTCATAGAAGGACGCACGGCCTGCATTATCGCGCACAGACTCTCCACAGTAAGAGCCGTCGACCGCATTGCCGTCTTTAGTGATGGCCGCCTCATAGATATAGGTCCGCACGATGAGCTGGTGAAAAGTTGTGCTATTTATAGGGAGATGGTGGAATTGCAGTCGCAGGGTGTTCTTGCAGAAAAGTAATGTCATACTGAGCCTGACGAAGTATGGCCTGCCCACCGTAGTCTGCCAAAACATATCCAAAACCGCTCTCTACCTGACACTTACTTGATTTATATTATATTAATATCATAACATATCATCATGAAAATGAAATCTTCTCAATCAGAGGCTCAAGCTCCGGAGTCAGCTGCTATTCCACAGATTCCAGAAAAACAGATACTTATTCTAAGCAACCTATCGAGAACACGAAGTACATCAGGCATGGAACTGCGCAAGTTAATTGCTGAACTGGGCCTTCCGTTAAAAGGACCATCTTATTACCAATTTATGGCCAGACTTGAACATGCGGGTCTTGTAGAAGCTACACATGAATTGATCCAAACAGATGTCCAACCACTGACTATTAAAAATTACACATTAACAGCAGCAGGTGAGGAGCAAATTAAGATAGCTGCAGATTTCTATCGTGTTCTGCTCGTAAGAATACTAAAGAATACGCAATAAACAGTCTAATTTGATCCTTTAGGCCCGGCTAAAATGACATCCCGGTTAGGGTAGTCTTGACCATATACGATAATTCAAACCCATAACCCTTACTACATACCCCATCATACAAAATATCAGATACCTTTTTCTAAAGAAGTATTGACGATTATAGTCCATATTCCCTAGACTGCCGCGGCTAAAAGACGCTATTCTGTGTTGCACTTAGCTTTTCCTACCCGCTTTTTCCCTCTTTATTATGGCTGATCAGAAGTTTGATCGCAGTAAGACTCACGTAAACGTGGGTACCATCGGTCACGTTGACCACGGCAAGACTACTCTTACCGCTGCCCTTTCTATTAACTTCTCACCAGCTGGAGAGAAGAAGGATTATTCCCAGATCGACAATGCTCCGGAAGAGCGCGAGCGCGGTATCACCATTAACACAGCTCACGTTGAATACGAGTCCGCCACACGTCACTACGCACACGTGGACTGTCCGGGACACGCCGACTACGTCAAGAACATGATTACAGGTGCCGCCCAGATGGACGGAGCCATTCTCGTGTGTTCCGCAGCCGATGGCCCAATGCCACAGACCCGCGAGCACATTCTTCTGGCCAAGCAGGTGAACGTTCCATATATCGTTGTCTTCCTGAACAAGTTGGACATGGTGAAGGATCCAGAATTGCTCGAACTCGTGGAAGTGGAAGTACGCGAACTCCTTACGAAGTATGACTACCCGGGTGACACCACCCCTATTATTAAGGGTTCCGCCCTCAAGGCTGTAGAAGGTGATCCTGAAAATATCGCCAAGATCAAAGACTTGCTCGATACGCTCGATACGTTCATCCCGGACCCAATCCGCGAACTCGACAAGCCATTCCTTATGTCCGTTGAAGACGTCTTCTCCATTAAGGGTCGTGGTACGGTTGCTACCGGTCGTATTGAACAGGGTATTATCAAAGTAAACGAAGAAGTGGAAATCGTAGGTATCCGCGATACAAAGAAGACTGTTTGTACCGGCGTAGAAATGTTCCATAAGCTTTTGGACCAGGGCCAGGCTGGTGACAACGTTGGTCTGCTGCTCCGTGGTATTGAGCGTGATGATATCGAGCGCGGTCAGGTATTGGCCAAGCCAGGTTCCATCAAGCCACACACGAATTTTGAAGCAGAGGTCTACGTTCTCTCCAAGGAGGAAGGTGGCCGCCACACTCCGTTCTTTAAGGGGTACAAGCCACAGTTCTACATCCGCACAACAGACGTAACAGGTGCCGTTGAGCTCCCACCAGGTGTAGAAATGGTGATGCCGGGTGATAACCTCAAGTTCGTTGTTGAACTTGTACAGCCAGTCGCCATTGAAGAAGGTACACGCTTTGCTATCCGCGAAGGCGGCCGCACGGTTGGTGCCGGCGTTGTAACCAAGATTAATAAATAATTTTCATGTAGTAGAGACGTCCGCCGCGGCGGACGTCTCTACTACATATTTGGTCCCGCTGCTCTTTCTCCCCCGCTCCCCATGAGTCCTACAGAGAAAAAACCTGCCGAGAAAAAGGCCAAGGCTGCCAAGAAGCCGGAAACCGATGCTGCACCTGCAAAGGCCGGCAAAAAAGAAGTAAAAATGTCGGTTATCCGTATCCGTCTGAGCGCTTTTGATCACACTGTTTTAGATGAAGCTGCACAAAAGATTGTAGAAACAGCCGAACGCAGTGGCGCTATTGTCCATGGACCAATCCCCCTGCCAACGCTCATTAAGAAGTTTACGGTCAACCGTTCCACGTTCGTCCACAAAGACGCCCGTGATCAGTTCGAAATGCGCACGCATCGCCGCCTTATCGATTTATCCGAGACAACCTTTAAGAGCGTGGAAAGCCTGCAGACTCTCAGCTTGCCAAGCGGTGTGGAGATTAAGATTGATATGGGGTAACTATGAGTCTTGAGTCCTGAATTTTGAGTTTTGAAAGCCGGCCGGGAGGTCGGTTTTTTATGATTCGATTTCGGATCATACCTCGTAATCCTGATCCACTGAGGTCGGGAGGGTAAGGGAGGTGTCGGAGGGGCAGGGAACCGGAACCCAAGGGGTCCCCTTTGGGGCAAGGTTCCCTCCTCCTCTGACGTCCAGATACTGCAACAATTATCTTTTGTGGAAAAAATTGAGGCATTACAAAACGCCGCACCCAAGGATGGGTGCTGCTGGGTGGAAATTGTATTTATAATCCATGCAATGATTCGTCGTCTCACCATGACACATCAAAAATTCATGACTCAAGATTCAAAACTCACTATTCATGCATCCTACATCCACCCTTTCACCTTCAACCCGGCTTTAGCGGCTGCCTGCTCGGCGCGCTGCTTGCTGTTGCCGTTTCCTTCGGCCACTTTTTCCTCGCCTATAAAGACGGCGCAGGTGAAAATCTTATCGTGGTCCGGGCCTTCTTCCGTTACGACGTTGTAATGTGGTGTCACGCCAATACGCTCCTGTGACTTCTCCTGAAAGAGGCTCTTTTCATCGCGGTGCTTCCCTTTAGCCAGCAGTTCACCCAGGTGCCGCAGAATAAAGCGTTCACAGAACTCGCGGGCGCGTTCAAAGCCCTGATCCATATAAATAGCGCCAATAAGTGCTTCCAGTGCATTGGCCAGTGTAGATGCCTTATTACGACCATCGGAAGCCTCCTCGCCCCGGCTCATATGCAGGTATTCGCCCAATTTAATCTCCCGGGCAATTTCTGCCAGGTGCTCACCCTGTACCAGTGCCGAGCGCCAGTTGGTCAGTTCTCCCTCGGATTTCTCGGATAAGCGGAACAAATGGTCCGTAGTAGCCAGTTCCAGTACGGCATCGCCCAGGAACTCCAGGCGCTCGTTATTGCCGTATGCAGCGCGCTCCTTTACCGAAGAACGGTGCACCAAGGCCTGAATCAGCAAATCCTTCTTGCGAAAGCTAATGCCTACGGTTTTTTCCAGAATAGTGATGGATGAAGGCTGGGTCATGTAGGGCTAGTGTAGAAGAGGTGCGTTCGATAAAAAAGTACCTTGGACAAAGTTTGTTCGCTTATCGTTTGTTCGTTGCTCGATGATAGTCTATAACGATAAACAAATAACTATCAAACGAACCAACAGAACTGGGCTGACTACTCTTTTTTCGCATGTGCCACGGCATTGAGCACGCCATTTACGAACTTACTGCTTTCCTCTGTTCCGTATTCTTTGGCAATTTCGATGGCCTCGTTCATAACAACGGCAGCCGGGGCGTCTTTGGCAAAGAGCAACTCATACGTGCCAACCAAAAGAATGCAGCGGGAGATAGGGTCCATCCGTTCCAGTGGCCACTGCGGCGCGTGCTCCTGGACTGCGTTGGTTACGTCCGTCTGCCGCTCCAGCACACCGCTTAGAAGAGTACCGGCAAAATCCTGGTCCAGGCCGCCCAACTCCTTTGCATTGCGCGTAAGCGCCTTTTCCGGGTCGCAGGCGGGATGTACTTCACGTTCGAAAAGTACCTGCATAACAGCAATCCGGGACAAATGTCTGCGACGGGCCATGGTAGAGAGAGAACGGAAGTAACGGAAGACTAGCAGTGCCATGTCCAAGTCTCAATAGATGGACTTGGCTTAACTATGGTGGAATCTGAACTTATAATATTTATTTTAGTATATTATTTTAATTTGTCAAATTAAACGCTCATACCAGTTCAAATCGGCTATTAAGACTGCATAAACTTACAGTACTAACTTTATGCTGATATTTCCGGAAAAATGTATGATAAGGGCTATCGTTGTGAATTGATGCCTTAAACGCCGCTTAACGTGATTAACGTGGAAAGCGATATATTTTGATACACTCATTGCCCATAAGGGAATTGCCTGAATAGTTCCCAGAAGACACAAAAAAACCGACCCTAAAGCCGGTTTTGAAATTCGAGAGGGAAGATATTACGCTTTAATCTTCGTGATATTCTGCAGTGCTTTATCAGCCTGATTCTTTGGCTCAGCAGGAGGACCGTATGGTGAATTCATCTTATTGCGCAAACGGCGTACTTCCTTGGCAAGGAAGACGGAGTGCTGGCGTCTGCCAGCTGATTTTGCCTTTCGCTTTTTCGGGGTGGGGCGCTTTGACATGGGAGCAAAGGTTAAAGGATGGTACGGCGTCTGTAAAGACAAGATTTACACAAGATGTATGTCCGCTTTTATCATGCGTATGTTGCATATGCATACCCTATACATGGGACAGCAAAGAAATTAACGTCTGTTACCGGAAATGGCTGTCATCAGCCGTAAAACGTACAAAAACAGGTTAAAGATGTCTAAATACAGGCTAAGGGCCAGCATAAACGGGTTGGCGCCGTAGCGGCTCAGGTTTTGAATGCGCTGGACGTCGTATGCGGTAAATAAGGCAAAAATAACAACACCGGCGCCGGACAGGATCAAATCGAACTGGCCGGTGCGCAGACTTGGGATAAATACCTGAAAAAGCCCCAGAACGAGCAGGCCGATAATGGAGAAAATGAGCGCCTTACCAAGACCGCCCAAATTCCAGCGTGTGGTGCGGGCAAATACGCCGGCAGCCAAACCCATACAGGCCGTGGCACCGAGTGCATTAAGCAGAATGGATGTTCCATTCGCATAGCCGGTTGCCACCGAAAGAATATACGGAGTAATAGTAATGCCGGATAACAGTGGAAAGATACCAAACAAGAGGTAATTTAACGGTGACTTATCCATCCAGAACGAAGACGTAAAAATGATCGCCAGTTCAGCAATGAGAAACAGAAACAACATGCCGGAACTAAAGAGTGTGACAGCGAATAGTGAGCCGATATAGACGCCGACAGTAGTAAGGCCGATGGCCAGAGCGAAAAGGCCGTAGACCTGCGCTTCCACGGAGGAATCGATAACGATGGGCTGCGAACGGGCAGCAGAATAAGGTGAATATTGCATATGTGTATTCTACGCTTTTATGGAATCTATTCAATGACTATGGCAGCTTTTTGCCGGACAGCATAAAAATATTTGTGCCCATGGCAGTGCCTGTCACTTCTGGAATATCCTGCCAAGAGGCCGCAACCCCAGGAGGGCACGAATGGCAGGCATCTTTTTGTGCGCTGCCTCGGCACCCGCTTCCATAAGCTCATCGACCGGCAGAGGAATGCGCTTTCCGGAAGTAATATCCGCGTTAGTCCGGGCATATTTCTGTCCGCGCGGAAACCCTTTCTGGAAGGTGGTGAGTGACTTGGAGCCGGACAAAATACCATGGCCGGCCTTGGACCGTATTTCTACGTCTCCCCGGTCGGCCCAGTGGCCGGGCATGTAATCCAGAATTTTTTGAAGCGGCTGCCAGATATCGGAATCGATAAAACTGACCGGTATGCTGATGACCACATCGGCGCCTTCTTTCCTCAATTTTTTTACGGTGGCGTACGTGGATTTATAGAAAATTGACGTGTCATCCGAGTAGACTTTTGCTCCGATCCGCACAGGCTGAAAACCAAATTTCACTTTGAGTGCCGAGGATGCCGCCGCGAGTCCGCCAACGCCGATTATTTCCTGCATGGTGCACTGTGTGCCGGCCGACAAAAACAAATCTCTGCGCATCTGCCGCCGACTTGTCGGGTTACTATGCTCCGCCACCTGCGCGTAATACGGAACTGCCGGCCGCCTGTGCAGAAGCTGCTCATACTCCATCCGGCATGCGCCGTTCATACTCAAAATTCTATCCAACGGGAGGATGGTTTTTTCTTCGCGGTTTTCTGTTAACTGTTCCCATGCCCGTATGTTGCGCACAACGTTTTTCATATACGAAACACCCTGCGGCTCTATCTGATGATCCGTTCCTATGTACCCCGCGAGCACGCCGCCAATAACGGCACCCATGCTGGAGCCGGCAATGGCATGTACGGGAATACCTTGTTGTTGCAACACATCCACCACTCCCACATGCCCGAGGCCCACCAGGCCGCCGCCAAATGCAACACCGACTTTTTGCCGGGTATTCAGAATCATTTTGCCCACCTGTGTCTGGCTGTCGGATTCTGCATGTTCCCTGTCACGCACCGTGGCAAGCAAACCTTCCACTGCCTGGAGCGCCATGCGCAGATCAGATGAAAAAAACTGCTTCCTGTCTATATGTGGCGCTTCGTTAAAACCATTAAAAGACTGCCGAATAGCCTGAAGTTCCAGCCGTCCCAACTGCCACGCGGACAATTCCGACCCGGCCGATGGTGGCGGTTGCTCCATGCAAGACACCACGCGCATAAGAAAATGGAGCCTTTGCAGCTCGGTCGCGCTAAACACACGCCGATCTTCCAGCCGATCCGCGTGCAGGACGCCGTGCCGTATTTTTTCATCAAAATCAGCTATATTTGCCTTAAAACGCCTGTTCTCATGCATTGACTCATAGGATGCAAAAGGCATGGGCCTACCATACCTGTCGGCCGCCCAGAATCAACAGTGAGGAAAGGTATCTGGCTTTAAAGGCCAAAATTTGGTATAATAGTTAGATTCTATGAACAAATATCTACTTCCGACAAGTGCGGGCCTACTGGCAGCATTCGGCGTTTCCGCATTCGGCGCTTCCGCGGCACATGCAGCCGGGGTAAACCCGCCCATTGTCTGCGGCAGCCTTCTGCCGTGCTTTGTGGGCACCGGCGGCATTGCCGGACTGGATGAATATCTCACCAATAAAGTGTTCGTCATTCTGCAGGTAGGCTTTGTAGCGCTCCTTATTCTGATGCTCTTTTCCTATGCCGCCAATCTCATCGGGGGCAGCGGCGATGAAAACAAGGTATCGGAGGCCAAGCTTGCCTATACCTACGCCATTGCCGGCGCGGCTGTGGTAAGTTGCGCCATGTGGATTGTTAGCGCATTCACGCCGTACAACTCGGCTGGCATTGTCAATCCCATACCGATAGGCAGCATTTATACAAATGTGTATTTATATCTGCGTCTGGCTCTGGGCACAGTACTGACTGCCAATACCGTGCTTCAGGCATTTCGTCTTATCACCTCGCAGGGCAGCGACGATCTTGTCGGCCGCGCGCGCAAACGTTTGCTGGCCAGCTTTGTCGGCGTGGGCTTTGTCCTGCTTGCCAATACGCTCGTCGTCATCTTCAACCCGGCTGTCGGCGATGCCGATCCCGGCCTTATCGTGACCGAAATTGCCGGCGTGGCGAACTTCCTTCTTACATTGCTTGGCGGCGCGGCGGTCATTGCCATTATTGTGGCCGGCTTCCTGCTCGTCATATCGGTTGATGAAGGCCTCAAAGAAAAAGCCAAACAAATGGTAATAACCAGCATTATCGCCCTGGCCGTGGCACTGGCATCGTTCGCGCTGGTAAATGCCTTCATTCTTCTGGATATTCATCCATGAAAAAAAATACTTTCCCCTGCTGGCCCGCTCTTTTGAGCCTTACTATTCTGTGCATGCCTCTGCCGGCACACGGTCAATCCATTGTTGCCGAAACGCTCGCAAATATCAGCGGCGCACTATTTACCGTTGTCACACCGGAAACCAGTAATTGCTACGGCCAATACTGCGCATTTATCGGTCTTGCCGATGCCCTTGTCTTCCGGGTACGTCCGATTCTGATTCTTATTGCCGGTCTGTTAATTGCCATTCAGGGCTACCGCATGGTCATTGGGCAGGAAGATGAGGTGACTGGCAAAGCCAAGGCCACGGTAACCGCCTGTCTGGCCGGTATTGTTCTGCTCTTTTTGTATCGGCCGTTTATCCAGGCGTTTTACGGCAACATGGGCAGCGTTCTGAATAATAGCAATGTAAGTGTGGGTGCCAACATTAT
>JAQBQQ010000007.1 GCA_028286915.1 Candidatus Peribacteria bacterium
ACCAATCGTATCGATATAAAACTTTTGAGCCTGCTCTAAGTAACCGATTTTCAGATGCACATGGAAAATGTGCATGGTTACCGTATCTTTCTTTGGCGCATGAAGGTTGATGTATACATCCGGCGACAAATATAATGTAGCCATTTTCACTTCGCCGTTCACCCAAGTCCATGTTGCGGGGTCACGGTCGTAGTAGAGTTCCATGCCGTTGCCTTCCGGGTCCGATAGATAAAATGCTTCGCTCACCAGATGGTCCGCGGAACCGGCAAACAAATGCGGTACATAGTGCAATACGCGTTCCACAGCTTGTGCCAGAAGACTCCGGGAGGAAAATACAATGGCATGGTGATACAGGCCTGCGTCTCCCGGTATGGAACGTGGCAGATCCGGTCTTTTGTGCAGCTCTATAATTGCCGTCTTCTTTTGGCCGAGCAGCACTATATCGTTTGATTCTGTCAGTACTTCAAGTCCGATGACAGATGTATAAAATTCTTTCATGCGCTCCAGATTTTGCACGTTGAGAGCCACCGGTCCCAGGGAAAGTGCCGGTGCCAGCATATCGTGTGCAGCTTCGTTTGGCATACTGATAAAAGTAAGAAATTCATGGTAGCAGATTATGAATGATGACGTACGAAAATAATCATACTATCCATCGGCGTTCTTCTATGGTTTTGGAAAGTAACATACTTACATGTACCCGCTTGTGTATGGAACAAATGAGCATAAAATCCATGAATGTGTTGGATCTTTGGAAATCGGTAAGGGTACCGGATAACCGAACGTCTTCCATGCACTGTCTACATCTCTTTTTTATACTTCCTTTCTTTCTATGGTTCCTCTTAAGATCGCTGTCATCATCGGCTCCACCCGCCCTAACCGCTTTGGCGATAAGCCTGGCAAATGGATATATGAGGAAGCGAAGAAAGTAGAGGGAGTGGAAGTGGAATTGCTGGATCTGGTGGATTACCCTATGCCGTTTTATGAAGAGCCCATGGGCCCAAGCATGCTCAATAAAAAGTATTCCAACGACGTGGTGAAAAAGTTTTCGGCCAAAGTGGATGCGGCAGACGCTTTTATTATCGTCACACCCGAATATAATCACAGTACATCCGGCGTTCTTAAGAATGCTCTGGATCATCTTTTTCCGGAGTGGAATAACAAGCCGGTCGGTTTTGTAAGTTACGGCGGTGTCGGCGGCGCGCGCGCCGTGGAACATTTGCGGCAGATTTCCGTAGAGCTGGAAATGGCGCCCATCCGCAATGCGGTGCACATTCCCGGTAATATTCTGTTTCCTATTATCATGGGGCAAGCTCAGTGGACAGCCGAAACCGAAGCAGGACTTATGGATAACGCCCATAAAATGCTCACGCAACTGGTATGGTGGGGTAATGCGCTTAAGGCCGCACGGAACCAGCAGGCGCAGTAATCATGTTAATCAGTGACCACCACTGTCCCGTGCATATCCGGGTGAATGGAGCAGTGGTAGGTGAACGTACCGGTGGAATTAAACGTATATGAGTAGCTTTGTCCGCTTGAGAGGGTCGGACTCATGGGTCCGTCGGATGCATCTCTGGTAACAGTATGCGATGCGGAATCCTGATTGGTCCACGTAAGGGTAGAACCGCGTCGGACTGTTATGGTCTGTGGCTGAAACGAAAAATTCTGAATGCTCACACTCATGTTCTGCGGAGAGCTGAAGGATGAGTACGATGAATAGGAAGAGTAAGGATAGTAAGATGAGTACGACGAGTACGAATACGATGAAGAGTATGGATAATAATAAGATGAAGAGGAGTACATCATGTTAGTGAATAATTGCACCAGGCAGGTATGCAAGGCGCTACGGCTGATGGCTTGCCTGCGATTGGTCCTGTTGCCCTGGGTACTACGGGTGCTTTGCTGGATACAATTATCAATTTCTATATCAAGATTAGTAATGGCCGAGCCATTGTTTGGGTTATAGTACTGCGCACCAACCGCCGGTATGCCAACTATAGCCAGACTAAGAGCAAAGAGGAGAATGGTGGATGTATGGCTGGATTTCATAGAAAATTTTGGGAATAGCGGCATTGCTGACGGCGTGGAAACGGCGGGCCTTACAAAATCAGTCACAAAAATGATGCATGTTTTTTTGCGAAGGACGGGTCTGCTATGTCATCATTTTTCATCCTGTAGGGTACTGCGAACTTCTTCGCGTAATTCCGGCGTGTCCTTGTGGCCATGTTCTTCAATTGCATGACGGGTGGCTACTGTCAGTACTTCTTCTTCCGTTCCTGCAATGGTAAGCGAGCAGTTCTTTGTGCTGGGCATTGTCCGGCAGTCGGCTATTTTACGTGTTGCCATATATGAAGGGGTTACTATGGAAATAAATATCAGTATCCTCCACATGAAAATAGAATGCCAACACTATCGTGTTTTTATGTAGCGTGGTTATTGCACGTCAGGCAGGCAATGATTGCCATCATGAATTTTCGTAAAATTCCGGCAAAATTGTCATGAAAAAATGTGTGAGTCGTCAGAGTAGTATCCGGTTTTTGTATTTTTCAATTCAGGGTATGAAATTATCCAAGAAATCAAGGTATAGCATGCCGCCTATACTGCTGGGACTGTGTGCGTTGTTCTGGGCACTGGCTTCTGTTGCCCATGCTCAGACTACGGACTGCACGACTGCCGGGAATAGTGTTTTCTCCGCTTGCTATTATAACAATGCCGATTTTACGGACTTGAAAATCTCACGTTCGGATTCCATTATCAATAACGACTGGGGTGACGGTTCGCCCGACCCCGGCATACATCCTGATACTTTTTCCGTGCGCTGGAACGGCGTATTTTCGTTTGATAACGCCGATTATACGTTCACCGCCACTACGGATGACGGCATGAAAGTGTGGATCGATAACACGCCCGTTATGAACGCGTTCTTTGATCAGCCTGTGACAACCTATACGTTTTCACAGCACATGACTCCCGGCGTGCATGCTATCCGCGTCGATTACTATGAGCAGGGCGGTAAAGCCGTGGCCAAATTCAACTGGGCGAAGCAGGGAACATCGGGCAGCGGGACTATAATCCCCAGAGTATGCGTGCCGAATAACCCCGGGGACACGCAATGGCACACGTGTTTCTATGACGGACAGAATTTTGACACGCTTAAAGCGGCGCGATTAAATGAGCCGGTTAATTACGATTGGGGCAGCGGTTCTCCGGATCCGGCCGTGAACGCGGATCACTTTTCTGTTGCCGCGGAACGTTACTGGTACGCTCAAAACGGAACCAATACGTTTACTTTAACGGCCGATGACGGCGTACGGATGTTTATCGACGGCCAGAAAGTGCTCGATAAATGGTTTGATCAGCCGGCTACGACGTACACAGTCCGGTATCCGCTGGTACTCGGGCCGGGCGGTTCCTCGCCGCGTCTCATACGCATTGAATATTACGAAAATAGCGGTAATGCCGTGTTGAAATTTGATGAAACCCACTCGCCGGTTACTACCACTGCCTGTGGAGACGCAGGAACGGATACGTTTAATTCATGCTATTACAATGACCGTAATTTTACCGGTCTGGTGCTGCAGAGAAATGATGCGCAGTTGAATGGGGACTGGGGCAGCGGTTCGCCGGACCCCAAGGTGCCAGCCGATAATTTTTCGGTACGGTCGGTTGGCAGTTTTAACTTTGCTACCGATGCGGACTATGCATTTACGGCAATTGCCGATGACGGCGTACGCGTCTGGGTGGATGGCAAGCCGATCATCGATAAGTTCTTTGATCAGCCTGCGACATCGTACTCGGCAGTTACGCACATAAGCAGCGGCCGGCATACGGTTGCCGTGGATTACTACGAAAATAGCGGCCAGGCCGTGCTTGCACTTCAGTGGGCGCAGGCTGCCAACACAGGCGGCGGCGGCAGTACCGCCGTATGTCCGCCGTTCATCCGGTACTTTGAAGGCGAGTTTGACATCTGCTATTACCAGGGCGTTAATTTTGATAAATTCCTGTCCCGGTCTTTTTCACGCGGCGTTAATGCCGACTGGGGCAGCGGTTCACCCGATGCCGCGGTGCCTGCTGATTATTTCTCCCTGCGCGCGCAGGCAACACGTTTCTTCAATGCCGGTGACAATACGTTTACAGTCACTGCCGATGACGGCGTCCGGTTGTATGTGGATGATCAGCTGATACTGGACAAGTGGATTGACGAGCCGGCAACAACCTATACGGCGACAAAAACGTTGACCCAGGGTGAGCACCGCATAAAGGTGGAATACTATGAACGACAGGGGCAGGCATTGCTGAAACTGCAGACTAATGGTAGTTACTTCTGATGCTACTCGCTTCTGTCGTCAGCAGAAGTCCTGTTCTCTTGGGGCAGGATTTTCTGCATATGTACTTTTATTGTTCCTTGCGGAACACCTGCACTTTGTTGAAGGCGCACCGTCTGGCAAGCGTAAAATTCCGGGCGGCCAGGGCAAGCGCCGGATGAATGGCAGGAAATTTCATTTCATCAATGCCGGCAATCAGCATGGTCCCTGCGTTTACGATCACCAGGTCACCTGCTTTGCAGATGCGGGCAAGTTCATCGTAGACGGCAGTGAGGTACTGTACGGCAATGTATTGGTGCTCCGCTGTAGTGCAAAAGCCGGCATCGGGCTGCAGTGCGGAAATATAGATAGTTTTGGGTTGAGAGTCTTCATCAGAAAATTTCGTGAGAAAACCAAGCAGATCATCCTGCATGGTGGCAATAGGTAGTCCGCATTCGTGGCGTATGCCGATGGAATCGGTGGCATGAATTTTTTGGTACGTCCCATTGCTGATGATATCTGTTGCGCGGGGAAGGCGATCTTTAAGCGTGTCGGTATCGATATCAACTTCCCAATACCGGGCGGCTCCCAGTCTGGCCACGAGTGGGATGAGATCAAAATCTTCCTGCTGATCCCGGAATGCAAACCGGCCGCAGGGGATATCCAGAAAGAGTCCGCCTTGCAGATGCTGCGCAATATATGAGCCCAGCCCGGAAAATGCGAGTGCAGCTATGGAGCCGGTACTCCGGTACTCCGCAATGCTGTCCCCGGTAAAACATGCCATGCCAAAAAAACGCGAGCAGGAAATATTCGGCTCGCTGTAAAATTTCATCTGTTCAATGAGCGGACTGTAAGCGGCCGGTACGGATTGCGGTAGTTGTTGCATGACTGCAGCGAGGAAACTGTTTTCTGATTCAGAAGAATGCATGAGAAGAGAAGATCGGAGTGTGGCGGACAGCCAGACGGGAAAGTACACAGCCTGCTATAGACTACAGCGTCCCGGGTTCCTTTGTCTGCCGGTATCAGTTTTTTTGATTATGCAATCGCAGAAAGAATTTCTCTGTATCTGCGTTCGCATTCTTTACCTGCTTCCAGCGAGACCGTAAAAGCTTGGTTTGCCCGAGACGTTGTGTGCAGCTGATCTGCATTGATGTGTTCGGCCAGTGGTTGCCGGGCCAGTAATTCCTCTTCCACGCGCCACTGCCATGTCTGCGGATGGACAGGCGGCCCGGTCTGCTCCCGTTCCAGACGATAATGAATTGCCAGTAGAGCTGAAAGCGTCCAGGTTTGCATGCGTTCGGGAATATTGGTTCCGGCAATAACCTGGCGGTCAGCTGCCAGATCTTCGGGTGTGGATGGCTGGGTAACTTCGTCATAGTGCGCATGGCCGTTGGCATCAATATAGATGAATTCAAGGGGAGAGCCGGCCAGCGCAATGCCGTTTAAAATACGAATGTCGAGCTGTTCGGCCAGGCGCGGGAACCCCTGCCGGCGAAGTCCTTTGGATACGTCGTAGGTTTGCTTTGCCCACGATACGAGTGAGCCGTGGTAATCCGCAAAATCGACAAGGTTCACAAAATCGAGCGACCGGCAGCGCAGACCGACTTCCGTTAAGAACTCCGCACTGTAAATTCTGCGTACCGTGTTTTCCACATAATTCTTGTGCTCGTTTTCGGGCAGGCCGTCAAACAAAGATGTATTAAGCAGTAGCGCGGCATTGGAGGATCTGGTGGCAATTTGCCGTGACCGGCCGTGTTCATCAACATCCAGTCCCATGGCAAAATACCGGTCTTCCGGCATCCAGAAAGATGACAGTGTCGATTGCCTCACTTGTTCTGCGCGGGCCAGCCAGCTGCCGGCTTGCTGTGGCAGAGTGTCACGAAACAGGTGCGCCCCTTTTAGGAGAGCGTCATAGGCGAAGCCCTGTACTTCCACCGCGGCAATCGGCTGACGGTAGTTGGGAAACGATCCGTCGGCATGAATATACGATGTCACGGAATCCATCCATACCTGGTTAATATGACCGTGCGCGTGCGCACGCTTGAACTCAAGTAAATTTCTCCCGGATGATTGTATCCGTTGATCTGTCCATGCAAGGGCGGACAAAACGCTTTCCTGTATGGTTGTCTGCGAACCGTTTCGATGCTCAATGGACCGGTCCAGAAAAGTCCGGCGTTCCGGATGCCGCTCGCAGTAATCTGTCACCAGCGTGACATATAAAGGCGTGGCATCCACCGAGCCGTAGTAGCACAGCTCCTCCGGCGTTCCGCCCCATACGGCGGCGAGTTCCTCTAAAATTCGCAGCGACTGTTCATGCACTTCTCTGCCTGGCATGGCCCGTGCGCGGTATTCATGATGAATGCGGCCCGGTTCCTCCTCGGACAGAATGTGATGCACCTTCCCCTGCAGGCGTGCAAGCATACCAATGACCGTCTCTGCAATTTCCGGGTGTTCGCCCAGCACATCTTCCGCGGCTTCCAGCGAATCCCGTCCAAAAATACCAGCGCCATACAGCGGACTTGCACTGGCAAAAAGTCCGTATTGGTTGGAGTACACTTTTTGAAAATCATTCAAAACACTCTCTTTCAGTGTGGTCACTGTGGCAGCGGCAGGCAGATCGGCGCTTGGGTTGGATGGGATAGACATGATTGCTATTATCGTCTTTCACATTGGTCTGACAAGGTGCCAGCTGCATAATACTTGAGTTTTTTTCAAACAATGAAGTGTCGCGTTAATGAGACGGCCGTGTGCCGGAGGCAGCTTGCGCATGTGCCAGCATCATTTTTTCGTAAAGCGCCAGATAGTCATTGCACATGCGCGTTGCACTGAACCGTTCTTCGAAACGCTTGCGGATGGCGCGCCGGTCGAGTTGCATTGCCTTTTTTACGGCTTCGGCTGCTTCGCTTGTGTTTCGTACCAAAAACCCGGTGACGCCGTCTTCAATAATTTCCGGAACGGAGCCGTGAGGATAGGCAATGACCGGCGTGCCGCACGCCATTGCTTCGATCATTACCAGGCCGAACGGCTCGGGCCAGCGAACGGGAAAAAGTAATGCCGCCGCTCCGCCGAGGAACGTGTTTTTTTCCTCGTCACCGATTTCACCGATGTAGTCGACATTGGAAGATTGTCCCAAAAGAGGTTTGATGCGTTCCATAAAATACGGCCGGTCGATGGTATCGACCTTGGCGGCTATCTTCAAAGGCATGCCGGCTTTTTGTGCAATCTTAATGGCCAGATCCGGCCGCTTTTCATGGGAAATGCGCCCCAGAAAAGCCAGATATGTTCCCTGTCCGGTAGTTGGCGTATAAAAAGAAACAGGCAAGCCGTGATAAGCGGTGCCCTGCCAGTTTAAAAATGGCAGTGGCTTACGCTGCGCCTGCGAAATAGAGTTGACGGGAACCTGCTTGAACTTCCGGTATAGCAGCTGTAGCTCGGGAATATCAAGCCGGCCGTGCAGCGTGCTAAGATGGGTGGTGGCACGCAGGCTGTCCAGTGCCAAAAACTGTAAATAATCACAGTGGAAATGAATGATATCAAATTCCGATATTCTCCGTATTACCTGCCCCAGCATGGCAACATGGGGGGCAATGGGATCGCGCAGAGTCTTGCTGAGACGCAGCGCATGCCTGCCTGTGGCGACAAGGTGCGCTGTGGTTGTAGAATCGCCGCTCGCGAAGAGCGTGACATTATGCCCCAGGCGCACCAGTTCTTCCGTAAGATACGATACGACTCTTTCCGTTCCGCCGTAGAGGCGCGGAGGGACGCTCTCATACAGAGGCGAAACTTGTGCGATGCGGAGAGAAGGTGTTTTCATAGAGGGTTTCAATTCGTAAGGGGGCTATGGCGAATAAGAAACCGCTTCACAGTCGGCTACACACTCATGGACGTTAGTGCATCGCAGTCATAGCCGGTCGCTTTCCCCTGGACTGGTCGCTCATTCCGCCGCCGCGCACGGTTACTTTGTCGACAGGAATAATGGTCGTGTCACCTTTCTTAACCGGATCGCCAAAAATCGCCCTGGTACGGGTGCTCTGCTGAGTGCCTGCGGTAAGTCCGCCGATAAGTTCTTGAGGGTTCATATGAAATGGATGACGGATGGATTCAGTCATTCTTATGCGGAACGTGCATTTTCTTTTGATGCCGGCAGGCTATGCCGTGGTAAAAATAGAACCGATGTTATCTATGTATCGCGACGGTTTCTCTGGAATGTCAGTACCGGAACATTAGGCCAGGGCTTCCTCGGCTATGTGTACGTTTCCTTTGCGTTCAAGCTTGTTCCAGTGATGGCTCCTGCCGCGCAGTACGGCGACGATGGAGCGAAAGGTGATCACGTACATGAATTGCCGATAGAAAAATCTTTGAATAAGAATCAGCCACATAATTTTTTTGGATTTCTTTTCCAGGCTGAAAGCCAGTAATGAGCCGCAGACATCCATGATGAGAAACAAGCAATAGCGTGCCACCGAATAACGATCTATGAACCAGTTGTGAAACAAGGTTCTCCTTCGGGAGTCCCTGTCCCGGCAGGCGCAAGTTTGCTGGGATTTTTTTTATACTATGAAAAAGACTGTATTGAACAGCCTTTTGCCTTCAATTTTTTATACCGCTATCCCGCTGGCTATAGACATACAGTATAAATGATCTATGATAACAGTTATGAATACTCCAAAATATCTTTCGCGTACAAGTGAAGCTTTTATCCTGCATAAAGCGGACATTTTTCAGGCACAGCAACTGGCGAACAGGCTTGGCATTCTGCGGGGGAAATTTGCCGTATTGATTAATGACACCGGTATTCTTTGTGACGATGACGGCCGTTACGACAGCGTGTCCGTGAAGCGTTCTTTTTTTGCCCTTGCCCAGCCGAATCGTATGTCCGGACTGCATACGACCATTGAACAATCGGCAGAGAGAAATGTAGGCGACGTGAACAGGGCAACAACAATGCTGGCCTTACTGAATCAAGTGGCAGCCATTCATCTGAGTATTGAGCAGTGTATGAATACGCAGGAAAATCAGGTGCCGCAATGTAAGCAAAAGATCCAGGCGCTGAATGATGCATGCCGGGAATTGGGTATTGATTCTCTGTTCCAATTTATATTTTCCAGGCAGGCCATGATGCAGGCCTTGAAGCGCATGGAGACTCAATACAGGTATAAAGAGGAAAAAGTGATTGAAGTGTGGACCTGTGTGCATGAGCTTTTTCCGGACGATTATATGATCGTGCATGGCATGTGTAATTTTATGTTAAAAAACAATCAGGATGCTGAACTTGTACGCGCGATTATTGAAGAATACGCAGTAGCGCATGGGCAGTTGCCCGAAGATGTACAGGGAGATGCCGCCGCACAGAAATCCGCCGTTATGGATCATTTTTTTATGGTCCATCTACCGTTGGCAGTTCAGTATATTGATGCACTGGTGCGGGAAGGAAAATATACGGATGCGCTGCATATTCTTGAGTTGCCATGGGTACGCAAGCACAGCGAAAAAGATGCCGATTTACGCGCCCTTGCCAAGGCATGTGCCGTCGGCTTACGCAGACCTTCTGATGCAACATAGGTATTCTCTGTGAAGACAGTATAAACACAGAATCCCATCCTCATGATGGTATGTTGTTGCATGCAAAGAGTAGAATATGTTTCTATGTCGCTATCAGTATATAGTGTCATCAGCATTGCGCTTCTGCTTGCCGCTTGCGCGTCATCACAGAGTGCTGTGCCTGCCTCCGTATCTGCCGGACAGATTGCAGAAAGTAGTTCTTCTTTGGCATATTTTTCTGCCGGTGCATTGTCTTCCGGCGTTTCCGGCGACGAGTTCGTTTCTCCGCTTTCTGAAGCGCAGAGGCGGGTAACAAAAAAGCCGTTCGGTATTCATGTTTCGCCATCTTCTTCACCCGTGAGCCCCGAGCGCTTTAGCGGTTATCATACCGGAGAGGATTTTGAGACATTCCCGGAGGAGCAGGATGCCGATGTTCCGGTTGCTGCCATATGCAGCGGTACGGTGCGTTTTACAGGGTGGGTAAAAGGCTACGGCGGCGTCCTTATTCAGCAGTGCCTGTATCAGAACCAGCCGGTCACTGTTTTGTATGGCCACTTGAATACTGATTCTCTTCCGTTGCGTTCAGGCTCTGGTCTTATGGCCGGCGGGCACATTGGCATGCTCGGCAAAGGCTATAGCACCCAGACGGATGGCGAGCGGAAGCACCTGCACCTGGCCGTTCATAAAGGCGCGGCCATCAACTATCGCGGCTATGTTCCAACGGCTGCGGCACTCAAGGGCTGGATCAATCCGTTTCCGTCTTTTGCATCGTCTGATCTTCCTCATATGTAAATCCGCCTGATTCGTTCGCAAGAGGTTCTCGCGTGTCAAATCAGACGGACCGGTGCGATACTGTGTATAAAATGCTTAGTTCTTTACGGTTACGGTGAACGTCACAGGCTTACCCGGCATGTCATTTGCATCGCGCGGTACGGCGGCGATCTTGGAGACGGTATCCTGCCCGGCAGTCACTTTGCCGAAAATAGTGTAATCGGGAGACAGGCCGTAATCCGATTCCATAATGAAGAACTGGCTGCCGTTGGTATTGGGGCCGGCATTCGCCATGGCGACGACACCTTTCTTGTAGCCCGTTGTATACAAATCCGGCGCATTGCTGATTTCGTCATTAAACTTTTGTCCGTAAATACTTTCGCCACCGGAGCCATTGCCGTTCGGGTCGCCGCCCTGAATCATGAAGCCCGGAATGACGCGGTGGAAGGTGAGCCCGTTATAGTAGCCGGCTTTGGCCAGCGTGACGAAGTTGGTCACGGTCCTGGGCGCAGCATCGGCATTGAGTTCCAGTGTAATGTCCCCCTGCGAAGTCTTGAGGACAACCGTATGCTTGCCCGTTAGAATCTTTCCATCCCAGTCCACGGCGCCTTTTTGTGAGGCAGCGGAGGAAGACGAGGAGGAAGTATCCATAGCTACCGGTACCGAAGACATGGCATCCGAAGAAATATTTGATACCGAAGACGTGTTAAAGGAATCCGTTGTTGTAGCAGAGTTGTTGCCGGAACAGGCGGTAAGTGTGGCGAGTGCAATAATGCCGAGAGAGATAGAAGACGAACGCATAAATAAAGATGGGAAAAGAAACAAGCTCACAACAGGGCTGCACTGTACGATGCTATGGAATTGATGTCCAGAATCTGATCAGGCTTTTGGTGCCGATAGTTTCCGGCGCACGTACAGTTTTCCGCCCAGCCACGCAGACGGGAATGCAAGGACAGTCAGAATAATGGGATACCAATGCTGGCCGATGCTCCACATGGCAATGGTGCCGCCAAGGTTGGCAAGCACGGCAATAATACCAAGAATTATGGCGTAACGCATGGGATTGTTCGGTGCCAGCCGTGCGCTGAGCCAGCCGCTTAGTACGGTGTAAATGCTGCGGTAGATAATGGCTAATGAGAGATACCACGCCGGTGAGCCATGGGCTTTCTGTTCTGCAATGCCGGGTACCAGACCGGTGTGTTCAAAAATGGAATCTGTAAGGGTGGAAAGGACGGCACCCAGAAAATGGCGGCCAGAATAGCGAGAATACTTTGGAGGATATGTTTGGAGATTATAGTGAAAAGAGTACCGCTGCATTCTGTAAATGCGCAACTTCATACAAAGTGCGAGGTCGTTGCAATGTTGTGCCGATAATGATTTGTAATAAAAGAGGTGCCAGCGAATGAATTCGCTGGCACCCGGACTTCAGGAATTATTTCTCCTTTGTTACTGTCATGATGTCGCCGACCCGGATTACATTGCCATCGGTGTCGGTATTGAATGCACAGTTCATTCCGAATGTGGCATGATTACTGGTTGGCCGCAGCGGTCGATTCTGGCTGAGCCACCGCAGTGGTTCGGCGCGGGGGATTCCTAAGTAAGTAGACCTCTTTGCAATTGTCAGGAGAGAAGTATTGTCTCTTTCTCCTCGCGTATATGCGTTGCCCACGTTGCCGAAGTCCAAAGACCCACAAGAAAGGCTTTGTCCGAGACCATCAGCGGTACCGGTGCACGAAGTGCCACTATCAATTCACGCAGCACCCGTCTCGCGGTATCCCTGTGCATATGAAGCGTCTCGCCATCGAGATGTATCTTGAAGGACTCGGCTTTTGTTCCATCGGAAGACTCCTCGGCGTCAGTGATGTGGCCGTGCTCAACTGGGTGAAGGGAACGGCGGCGGCCTTGGAATCACTTGATGAAAAGATCAGACAATTACCTGATGAAGTGCAGACGATGGAACTTGATGAGCTCTGTACCTACGTGGGAAAAAAAGAGTAACAAAGTCTGGCTTTGGTCAGCCATTAATCGGGAGGAAACACAGGTATCGGCCTGGATGATCGGTGACCGGGATCACTTCACCTTTTCCAAACTCTGGGATCAGGCGAAGCGCATCAAGTGCGGCAGGTACATAACGGACTACTGGGAAGCATACGAAGCATTTCTGCCAAAGAGCAAACATCATCAGACGAAGAAAGAAACTCATATCATCGAGAGCTACCACTCCTGGCTGCGTCATTACCTAGTACGGCTCCATCGCAGGACTCACTGCTACTCCAAGAAGGAATACATGCTCGAAGCATCACTCTTGCTCCTTGCCCATAGGCGCTTTCTTAAAGGTCTACATGGTTAGGAATCCCTATGGCTTATATTGACTATTAAATAGAATAGATTCTGGATCTATCCAGAATATTACGCGTATCGTCAGTCTTATAGATGCCATTTCGGCTGTTTCCAAACGCATGCGTGGCGAACCGAACAGTTATCATCTTCTTTAGCTTGCCAAAACCGCCATGCAGATCGAAGTGCGGAGTTATCAAGGCGGCATGTTTTAAAAACACAGTACCAACGCGTTTCGTATGGAAAAAAATAAATGGTTGGAATCAGCTGTAGAAAACTGATACCAGTTTCATTTCAAATTGATACGCATTTCTTATTTTCCATCTTGCCAGTCGCGCGCCATGAACCGCGCTCTTTCGCCGCGTAACACACGCAAGGCTTTTTCCAAATTCCGGGTACGGGCGGTTTCGGATTTCAATCCGGCAAAGTAGCGGAGAATTTCTTTCTGCCGGCTGGGAGGCAGCGCGTTCCAGGTGCGGGTTGCTTTTGGATTTTTCGATAACGGTATGCTAAACCATTCCGGCATTTGGTGCCGCGGACCGTTCTGGTACGTTTCGTCGAAACGGAGTTCCACTTTCGCGCGGTCGCCTACTTTCGTAGCCGATGCCTTACGAACATCGCCGTGTAGATACAAGTAAAAACTGCCGTTACCCATCGGCATCATATTGATATGCCAAGCTTCTTTCGGTTCGCCGTTAATGCGTACGAGAACCGGCATCGGCTTTTTCCAGCCGGGCTTGAGCGCCGTTGCGCGCGCGGCGCTTACGTGGATATACGGATTGACGCCGGTAATTTTCATAACCGATGAAAACCGCATGATTGTCATATCTGCAGTATAACAAAAAACTGCTGAACGAATAAATCAGACAATGCGCTTTCTGCTATGCTGATGGCACTTTTATGAGTGCACAGGTTTCCATTCTTGTTCCCACCTACGAGCCCGATCCGGCGCACCTTCGGCAGGCGCTCGATTCCATCCTCGAACAAACATTCTCCAACTGGACGGTATTGATTCAAGATGACGAGTCGGCGTCTGATGTGGAATCGATGATTCAAGCATATTGTAAAGATCCTCGCTTTTCTTTTCGGCGAAACGCTCATCGCTTGGGCATCGGCGGCAATTGGAATAGTTGCGTTCATGGAACCGGCGGATTGTATAAGCGACGCACCATGTAATAAGTTGATAGATAGTATTAACTTTGCGCTTCCACTCTGAAGGTCACTCGTTCCTTCGGCTTATTTCCGGCGCCGCATGGCACGGCGGCGATGGCGGAGACGACATCCTGACCGTCGTAACTTTGTCGAAGATCGTGTAATCCGGTGGAAGCCGGTAATCTGATTCCATGATAAAGAACTGACTGCCGTTGGTATCCGGTCCGCGGTTGGCCATGGCCATCACTCCTTTTTTGTAACCGATTTTGTAGAGTTCTGGTGCGTTGTCGATTTCATCTTCAAATGTTTCGCCGTAAATGCTATCGCCACCGCTGCCGGTTCCTTTGGGGTCTCCGCCTTGGATCATGAAGCCGGGGATGACGCGGTGAAAAGTTACGTCATCGTAATACCCGGACTTCGCCAACGTGATGAAATTCGTGACCGTCTTGGGTGATGCATCGGCATTCAGCTCTACCGTGATAGCGCCTTTGGAATTATTGAGCACCGCATGCACTTACCAAAGGCCGGGCGCAGGACAATCGCTGGCACATGAGTAAAGATTTATCGCACTTTTGGGCGGACGGTTTGATGATGCCGCTTCAAGACAATCTGGGTGTTACTCATGGATTTTTAAAAATCATTCGCGACCGAACGGAATACCGGCACATACAAGAACGGTTGGACGCGCAGATCATCGAGCTGCAACGCTTGCAGGAAGAGGTGGAGGAGCTAAAGCGGAGGACATCATAATTTTTCAAAGATGATCCATGCTTGAGTCGATCGGTGCGGACATATGTAGCGATATTAGACGTCTTACACACGTGTTCGACATGTTGATATTCGAATGCCTTCTTTTCTTTCTTTGCATATGAGTTTCGATCAATACCATGAACCGCCCGAAGAATTATCAGCCGAAGTACGCACATTTGCCCGCATGATTCTCTCGCTCATCGAAGAGGCGCAGGCTATCGATTGGTATGAGCAGCGGATGCACGTGGAACAAGATGAAGACGCCAAGGCGATTATGACAAATGCGCAACAAGAGGAGTTCAAACATTTTGCTATGGACTTAGAATTTCTGCTGCGCAAAAAACCGAAGTGGAAGAAAGTTGTGCAAAAAGTTTTGTTCCAGCCCGGCGATATCGTGGAAAATGGCGAAATAGCCGAGAAGAGTATTGATGAGTAAATCGGATTGATTTTCGGTGTCGTGCGTTTGCTACTACTTTTTCACGCCGATGATCATCTTGCCATGCTCCATGCCGCCTCTGGCTTTGTGCACCGTCCCGGCCGGGAACTCCACGCGGTCGCCCGGTTTATAAATATGCGTTCCGTCGGCATCAATGATTGTGAGATCGCCTTCGAGAATAATATGTACCGTATGTTCGTCGTGCGTGTGTTCCGGCAAATCCATGTCCGGTGGAATCGGGCAGACGCGAACGTCGGTGTAGCCCTCGGCTTCGAGCTGGTGGATAAGGAGGTGGAATATCATAAATTCATTTAAAATTTACTCGAATCAACAAACTGTGCAAAGCCGTCTGAGTATAATATTCCTTCTGTAAGTCTTCCTTGAACAACAGGGTGTTCTAAGGTTTTTTTCATAATTTGATTAGTAGATCCAGCTTTATTGCCAATAACATGTAAAGGGACGCCATATTGAATATCTTCAAGCATCTCAAAAATAACTTCATCAGAAGCTTGATATCCAATAAAAAAAATCTCAGACGCTTGTGACAGTAATTTTTTTCCTTCATTAATAATTAATTCATTCAATTGATTTATGTGGGGATATAATTTAGTTAATAATGGGACCAATACTAACGGATAAAAATATTTAGGATCGAATCTTTGAAAAAGTTTGTCTAGATTTTCAAGTCGTATCAAGTCTTCATGGTTTGCATCAAGCATTTCTAGTTTATCTAAATCAAGTGGTGGCCCATTAAACATATGCTGTGCAGAAAATTTTATTCTTGTCCCACGATCAAAAGTAACTTCACGAGGAGGAAAAGGATCTTCAGATCTAGTTCCTAGAAACCAATTAATTGAACCATGAGGTTTCACATAATTTTCTCTTTTATATGCTTCAAGTGAAGTAAGTGAAACCTTCCGATGCTCAGTAATTGCCTGATCTAGCAGCGTGTCATAGTTAAAGCTAATTAAGCCAATATCCTCATCGCGGTCACTCGAGGTAATCTTAGCCATAAAATCTGCATATTTATTTGGTTGTTTTAAAGAAGAAACACGTTGTAAAAGACGCCAAACATACAATGTTAAATAACCAAATGAAGAACGTTCGGTCCTTTTCTTTTGCTCTGATTTGTAAGTATCAATATCTTCCCACTTTTTTGTAAACCATTTTTCAATTGAACCATAATTGTTGACTTGAGTGGCATAATTTTTCATTGTCTCATTGCTTAATAGCATTTCTATTGATGAATATCTATATTTTTCATCAAAGAGTTCATTTGCGAGAGGCGATCGATAATCATCTTGAGTATTTATAGGTTGAGAGCCTTTTGAAGCGCCAGCACCAAATATGAATATTCGCATAGGAATAATAATTTTCTTAGAATTATCAGGATATATCAAGCTAGTAATTACTTAAATCTGATCTTCTATTCCCCCTCAAACGCCTTCGTCAACTCTGCAAGATCCAGCTTCTTCATTTTGAGCATGGCAGCCATGGCGCGCTTGGTTTTCTCCGGGTCTGCATCGGTCATCCATTGTTCCATGATGGCCGGGACAATCTGCCAGGAGACGCCGAACGTATCCTGCAACCAGCCGCACTGTTCGGCTTCCGGTACGGCGGACAAAGCGTTCCAGTACGTATCTATTTCTTGCTGTGTTTCACAGTTCACCACAAACGACACTGCCGGCGTGAATGTGAATTGATGCCCCTCGTTTCCTTCCATGGCGTTGAATTCCTCTCCGGCCAGTACGAATGAGGCGTACTCAATGGTGCCTTCTTTTTCATGGGGTATGCCTGCACCGCGTTTTTGAGCGAAAATCAGTTTGGAATCGGGAAAAACAGATGTCCAGAAATGTATCGCCTCTTCTGCCTTGCCATAGTTGTTGCCGGTGAACAGGAAGGCAGGCGAAATGCTTTGCTTCTTATGGTTCAGCATCAGTTGCCACGAAACACCGTACTTGTCATCCAGCCAGCCGTATTTTTCGGCGAATGGCTGTTTACCGAAGGCGAACATGACGCGTTTGGCATCTTTGGAGAGTGCGCTCCAGAGCGCATCAATCTCTTCTTCTGTCTCGCAGCTGACAAAAAGCGAAATGGCCGGTGTAAAACTGAAAACCGGTCCGCCGTTGAGCGCGGCGAATTCTTTGCCGCAGAGCGTAAAGCCCACGGTGAGTATGCTCCCTTCCGGCTGGCCGGATGCCTTGGCAGATGCTTCGTCGTAGCGGGCGATATTGCCGAGCTTGGAATCCTTGAAGATGGACGTGTAAAAGTTGGCGGCTTCTTCGGCTTCGTGATTGAACCAGAGGAATGGGGAGATTTTTTGCATACTTTAAGCGTACGGAATTGCAGGAAAGTGGACAAGGATAAAGAGAAACATTTTCGGAAACATCAAAAGAGACGGACTTCGGGTAATTTTCGGGCCAATAGACGTCATACATTGTATGGCAGTTACGCTTAATACATCTGCATTCGAGTATGCCAAGGATCTCATAGCCGAGAAGAAAGTGGTACGGGATAACAAGGACGCATGGTCCGAACATCAGCCGACTCCGGAGCAGGAGAATACATTTATTGAGGACTATGGATTTGATGCATACGCGAAATGGCATTTGGGGATAGACAGGAATGAACACGAAGAAGTGAAAGGAAAATATAAATTTCCCTACGGAGATTTTCAGAAAGTACATCGCTGCGGTGTTCTGGCCGCCGAAAGCAGGGCGGGACAGTACAGGTACCCGGACATTAAAGCCGCCGCCGCACATTTGCATGGCATGCTTGAAGGCGTTTCCGTATCGTGAAACGACGTGCCTTGTATATAAGGATCATTCACTCCTAAATCTTCTTACTGCAACCCATTTTTACGAAAAAACTTGATACCATTCAAGCTTCTGAAATTGCTCCAATTTTTCTGACCTTTTTTTCCAAATCATCGAAGCGCACTGCATGGCCGGTGCTTGCGGTTTTTGGAATACTCTTGCTGCCGATGGTCGCGTTTGCTTCTGCCAACTATGTTTCCACGTTCGCGGCTACCGCAAGCAGCCTCATTAGTACGCCGAGGGGGATAAAAGTTATCAATACCGGCGAAGTGTATGTGCTTGGCACCAGTACAGCCCGCCTTGCTTCTTTTTCTGCTGACGGAACTTCGGCAACGACTATTACCTACGGCACGTCGCTCCCGGGCACGCCGATCAGTTTCGTGGCGACCGGCAGTACGGTGTATGTCACGACTTCGGGGACCAGAGTGGTGAAACATGCAGTTTCAGGGGCCGGCACAACGCAGTCTGCCACCGCTACGTTGCCTACGTCCTCGTCGACGACCGATATTGCCTTTCAGCCAAATGGCAACTTGTTTGTGACGAAGAACACCACGCTCTATTTCATGAATACCGATTTGCAAGTAACGGCAACCGGGTCACTCGCTGCTGCCGCCAACCGCATAGGGGCGGATAATGCGGGCAATTTGTACTATTTGAATTCTTCGGCGGGAACCATTAGAAAAGTGACATTTTCCGGCAGCACCATTGCGTCTGATACGGTGATCGTCACGTTCGGCGTTTCCATTTCGTCCCACAAAGCATTGTACGTGTCGCCCGGCGGCGATATGTACTTCGCGGATGCCACCGGCACGCCGTACATCAGCAAGTATTCTTCCAGCGGAACATTGCAATGGACATATGTATCACAGTCTGGCGATGGTATTCTTAGCAGTCTTTCATCCATGACTGTCGATGCGAACGGCACGATATACGTGGTGAATAGCTCCAGGCAGGTAAAGACTTATTCGCAGGTAGGCACCGTCACGGGGCTCGCAACATCGGTTGCCGGAAACGCGGTAACGCTCACATGGACGAACCCGGTGGATAGTGATTTTAGTTCCGTCACTATTCGCCGAAGCACTTCGGCCACCAGTTATGCCGGCATTTCCAGCGGCACGCTTGTGACATCCAATGTTACGGGCACGAGTTTTACCGATACCGGGCTCGCGGAGGGTTTTTATACCTACTCGGTGTTTAGCAGGAATACGAGCGGGCGATACAGCGGCGGAGCTCATGCCACTGCCCTTGTTTCCAGTACAAGCCTTGTTGCCGTCCGGTCGCCGCTCATGTATTGGGCGCTGAATGAAACCGGAGCCACTCTGGCCACGGATGCATCGGGCAACGGGTATAATGGCTCGCTCTATACGGCAGCGCCCCATCTTTCTGCCGATATACCGGCAGATATCGGCATCACGAACAGTCACAGCTTTAATTTTGTTCGAACAGGAAGCCAGGCACTTACGGTAACCCGCCCCGTGCAAGACGACTTTACATTGTGCGCGTGGTTCAAGACCACGTCTGTTGGCGCGGCAAATCAGCATTATCAAACCATGCCGCTTTTTGATTCCGAAGTTGGCGGCATCGGCAGCGATTTCGGTTTTGGTGTTGGCAGCAGCGGAACCCTGCTCTTTGGAAACGGTAATGTGACGCTTGGCGCTGATCCGAAAATTCAAGGCACGACGCGGGTAGATACCGGCAGCTGGACGCATACATGCGCGACGCGCCGCAGGCTCACCGGAGAGTTGGCCATCTATCTTAACGGCGCACTGGAAGCGAGCGGTTCCGGCTCCACTGCAGCCCTGAGCGCCAAATCAACAATGACCGTGGGAGGCGGAACAGACGGAGGAGTGTACTGGAATGGTAATATTGATGAAGTACGCGTGTACAATAGCGTTCTTTCAAGCACGGCTATTGCCGCGCTCGCAAACGGAACATTTATGACGGATCCTGTGAGTTCCGGTTCCTCTTCGTCATCTTCATCCGTGGCAACGGAAAGTACCAGTGAAGAGCCGCATCAAAGTAATGGTGGAAGCCGAAGAGGCGGCGTGCCCCGGGCAGATGCTTCATCTTTGCGACGCGTTGTTACTCCTTCTCCGAAATCAGTTTCAGCTGCGCCTGCCGTTCGCGAGCCTCCAAAAAATCCTGTAAAACCAGTCGCTGTTGCGGAAACACCGAAGCTGCCGGAAGGTGCAACGGTGAAAGTGTCTTTTCCTCTGCAAGTGCGCACCTGCAGGCGCGTGGAAAAACAATTCGTGGGGAACGCGAAGATGAAAGAGCTGATGAACACGCGGTTGCAGAAATTGCTTGGGTTTGGGTGCGGGTGAACCTTGATAAGTTCTTTGGGATCCATGCTGACGGATGACGTGCAGGCCGGATTTTCTTATGAAGAAAAGGTGAGTTTTATTTCAGGATTGATTCACATACATGCTGTTACTGTCTTGCGGACAGTGTAGGAAATACTGGTGCATTAGGCAGAAAAAAAGAATGGCGATCAGACCGGAGATCGGCTCATATTCAGACTCATTTCCTCCAGCCTCCGCACCCGCTCTTCCGTGGAAGGATGCGTGGAGAAAAGAGACAGCAAGAGTGACTGCTTAAAAGGATTGATAATGAAAAGATGGGATGTGGCTTCGTAGCGCGGAGAGGCGACAACCGGGTGTGTCTTTGCATAGGCATCAAGCTTCTGGAGCGCGCTCGCAAGCGCATGCGGGTCTTGGGAAATTTTCGCTCCTGTCTCATCGGCCAGGTACTCCCGGGAGCGGGACACGGCCAGGTGCAGGAGCGTGGCGATGAAGGGCGCAAGGATGAGAATCAAAAGGCTGCCAATGGCATTGCTGCCTCTGTCGTTATTATTGCGGCTGGATCCTGTCATTCCTCCTGTAAAGTAGGCAATCTGCGCAATGTAAGAAAGTGCTCCGGCAAGGGTGGCGGCAATGGAAGAGATGAGCACATCGCGATTGCGGACATGAGAGAGTTCGTGGGCCAGCACGCCGCGCAGCTCATCTTCATCCAGAAGATCCAGGATGCTTTTGGAAACCGCCACCGCTGCGTGCCGCTCATTACGTCCCGTGGCAAATGCGTTTGGAACAGGAAGATCCACCATGTATATGCGTGGCATGGGAATGCCTTCTTTTTCCGCCAGATCTGTCACCATTGCATACAGGCGCGGTGCGTCATCCGGCCCGATTTCTTTGGCGCGATAGAGCGAGAGAATGATTTTGTCCGAGAACCAATAGGAACCGAAGTTCATGACGGCCGAGAGAACAAGTGCTATAAGCATGCCGTTTTGTCCGCCCAGAACGTAACCGACAGCCAGGAGCAAAGCTGTAAGTGCCCCCAGAAAGAGCGTTGTTTTGAGTGTGTTATTCATAATTCATAGAAAAAAGTGTATCGATCATCGACGAAGTAAAAATGAGCAGTGCACTGCCTGTAGGTAAGAAAGGCATTCATTGATGACGGATTGCAGCCCTCCTTCCGTTCAAGATTGTGTGGTAATTTTTGTTCTGCAGTCTGCGTATCCGCCGGGTGTAATGAGGAAAATTGTGGAATCTTGACGCAGGAAACCTATGGCAGTGTTCTGCGTATTTCTATGGCTTCTGTATCCGGACATGGTACCGCTAAACGTCATTTCAAAAAACGCACGCGACATTCCAGTATTAATGCTGGGACATTGCCAGTTCTTCCTCATGTACGGAAGCTTCGGACGAGCTCTTCACCAGTTCGATTGATTCTTCACAATCCTGCTTGGATTCATATCCTTCTGCAGAATTTGCAATCTTCTGGTTATTGTCATCCATCAGGTGCCATCGCCATTCGCCGCTGTTGTCTTTAAACATATGATAGTCCATACAGCTTAAGACGGCTGTTTCTCTTTATTCTGACTATAAAAGCAGAGTGATTTGGTTGTATGTAATTACCCTGTCTTGTCAGCGTTCGGATTCCTTTGTTTGTTATATGGTCATACGTGAACCGTACGCGTTTTCTGCCAGTCGTATAATTTCCAGCCAAGGAGCGTAGACGGTACGGAAAGAACGGCAAGCAGGAACGGATACCAATGCTGGCCCAGCTGCCACATGGCAATGCCGCCGCCGGCATTGGCGAGTACGCCAAGAATACCCAGAATAAGAGCCAGGCGTTTTCCGTTACCGGGTGCCAGACGCGCTGTTATATACCCGCCAAGAATGGTATAGATAGTTCGGTAAAAAGTTGCCCACAGCAGCAGCCATGTAGGCGAGCCATTGGCTTGCTGGTCTGCAAATGTCGGGAAGACACCCGTGTTTTCCAGTATGGCATCGGTAGCCACAGACAGGATGGCACCAGCCAGCATACCGGCGAGAACGGCACCAATACTTTTGAGGAGAGTTTTTGCGATCATATGACAAAGATGATACGCATGAATGTTTATTCGGTACAGGTGAAGTATATGCGCTTTTTTAGAACGCTTTCACTCCAATAATCATGGTGATGGTCGGTGCAATGGGACTGCTTCTCACACTAGATGTGCTGCTTTCTGCGCTTTGACTGACAGAGCCATTCGTACTTCCGCCCCGCCGTGGCGAAGCACGTTGTAGCCGTCAATCCATTGGTGTGTTTTGGCATAACAGACAAACGGCGCGAACCACTCCTTTTTCATATAAGAAAAGCTTGGAATTTGCGTCACTCATGAATATTTGTTTCCTATACTTCTGATATTGTATGTAGGATTGAAAGCCATACCGCTTGTCGCCTCAGCCCCCGCACCCCGATCCAAACTGCCTCTCCACTCTGGAATTCAATCGGCTGATCATTTTACCATTCCCCAAGAACTGTTTTGCGACGCGATTGCACACACGTTGGATCACTTGTTGTGGCACTTTCATCTCTGGCACTTTGGTTTGAATTGGCGTCGGCACGGAAGAAGATGCAGGTGGTTGATTCGTCGTTACATTCTTTACCGGTGGAGGCGTACCGGGTTTTACTGGCGATGCGGCAGATGGTTTTATTGAAGGAGTCGAGAGAGGATGCGCAGTGCCGCTAGTGCCGCTGCCCCGGCTGCCACCATGGCTTTGCTGCGGTTGCTCACTGGAACTAGAACTAGAGCTGGAACTCGAGCTCGGGAGTACTGTTTCGCTGTAGCAGGCGTTCACGCCGGTGGCGAGGCTGCTCACTTCGTCAGCCGTCAGCACATAATCGTACATGCGTAAGCCGTCCATGTTGCCGTTCCAGTAGCGCGAATCATCCTGGCCGTAACCGATCATCATGGTCGCTTGGCTCGTGAGGCTCGTTGTGCCACCCACGCCCGAGCCGTCCAGTATGCCGTTGACGTACAGCTTAATGGCGCCGTCAGATTTTTTGCGCGTCGTGCATACATGAGTCCAATTGCCGGTGTTCACTGCTGTGGCTCCGCGAACGGCGTAGTCGGTGGTCCCGTTGCCGTTGCCGGAGACAAGATCGCCGTTGATATCCACCCCGAAGCCGAAGTCGTTGGCCACGGATCCGCCTATTTCCGCTTGAGCGATGGACATGCTGAACCAGTGCTGGTCGCCGCTGCCGTTGCCGAAGGTGGTGGTTTTAATCCAGGCGCAGATGCTGTAGTCGTCTTGAATAGGGCGGCTGACCGAGAAGTAATCATTGCCGTCGAACAAGAAGCTGTACGGGTTCACGAGTCCTGTCGTCGGCACGTCCGTCGAAAGACTCGGCGTACTTCCCGTGCCGGCTACGCTTCCTGTATAGCCGTTGCCCGTCGCATCAACGGGCGTCTCCGGTGTGGCATCCATTTGCCAATACGCTTTTAAAAAACAGGCATTATGGATGACGCCCGAAACATTGGCGGCTTCGCTGTAGTTGCCGCTGATGTCCTTGGTGAAGAGTGAGTAATAATATCGGCCGCCTGTAAGGCCGGTATCGGTAAACGACGTGCCGGTAAGTCCGCTGGTAACTGCGGTTCCATCAGTAACGGTTGCCGGGTAGCTGGATGTGCTGCGGCGAATGCTCACGGAATCGAACTGAGCGTTGGTTGCATTTGTCCAAGAGAGAGAGATGGAAGTTGCGCCCTCCGTCGCCGTGACAGCAGTTGGCGGATCAATGGTTTGTGTGAACCGCTTGATGAGACCTCCATTCGAACTGACGGCATAAATGTATCCGTTCGCATCCACCCAAATACCGGCAATCGGCAAATTTAAGATGGCCGTGCCTGTTGTTCTGAGTGATGTGAGCAGTGTGCCCGATGCATTGTATTTATAGATCGCTCCGTCGCCGCCTGCCTTACTGCCGCGCAGAAGCACGTAAAGATTGTCGGACGAATCGATGAACACTCCCGAGGGACTGTCCACAGCGTTGGCGTTGAGAGTATCGACGTATCCGGATTTGTAGACGGTACCGGTAGTGCTGCCCGATGCAAACCGGATGACTCGCGCGTTGCCGACGGGTGAGCCGCCGCTCGTGCCACGATAGTCGACCATATACAGATTGCCGTGGCTGTCGAGTGCCAAAGGGCCGGCGTCAGTCGTATTGCTGGCCGTGGGAGGTGTGAATACTTGCGATAGTGACCAGTCGCTCGTGTTGTAAACTTTCACATTGCTGCTGCTTGTGCCGACGTAGAGTTTCGTGCGGTCGGCATTGAAGATCATTCCCTGGGCCGGAGCGAGTGTGCTGACCGAGAGCCCTGATGAGATGAGGACGTTATAGGTCGAGCTATTATCGAAATCGGTGTATTGGAGAAGTTTTCCTGATCCTGTCACATACACGTAGCCGGTGGTCGGATCTACCACAATAGTTCGTGGCACTGCTCCGGTGATGGTTCTGGATCTGATGAGCGCGCCGGTCACGCTGTAGTGCAAAATTCTGCTATTGCTGGTTGTCCCGGCATTCACCATGTACATCGAACCTGAGGCGCTCACCCATAGGCCTTGAAGAGCGACGAGGCCCGTGGTTGCCACCGTCGATTCATACGAGATAGACGCAAATGCAAACTCTGCACCGCAAAATAGCAAACCTGCAGCAACAAGTGCGCTCACGCCGATACGAATGTGCGGAAAGCGCATTGGTGGGCATCGTACATTTCTTCACTCGCAAACAAAAAGAATTGATCTTGTGTAATGCTGCTAATTCAAGGGATAAGGATGTCGCCCTTCTTCCGATATGCATCTTCGAATCATCATTTTTAGCCAGCCTCCTTGTGGAAGGTTTTCTTTTTTCGCTATACTTCTCTTACGTCGAAACGTTAGAGCTTTATCCGCATAACCCTCCTCTTATGTCTGATCCAACACTCATCACCGTCGAAGTAGTCGTTCATGCGCCCGTGGCAAAAGTATGGCAGCACTGGACGGAGCCGGAGCACATTATGAAGTGGAACAATGCTTCCGATGACTGGCACACGCCTAGCGCCACCAATGATCTGCGCGAAGGCGGTACTTTTAACTGCCGCATGGAAGCGAAAGACGGCAGCATGGGTTTTGATTTTGGCGGCACCTATACAAAAGTGGTACCGCACAAGCAAATCGAGTACACTATTGGTGATGGCCGAAAGGTGGCCGTCTCGTTCGAAGAAAAAGGAGAAGAAACCCACGTCGTGGAAAACTTTGAGGCAGAGACGATGAACTCCGTTGAGATGCAGCGCGGCGGATGGCAGGCAATATTGAATAACTTTAAAGCGGAGGTGGAGGGGGAGTAGCAGACGGAATGCTTAACATCCTTATTCAACCGAGGTATTATAAAAGTATGAGCAATAAAAAGGAGTTACCACCAAAGCAGCGCGAAGAATTACTCACAACGTTGAAAAACCGTTTTGAGAAAAACATGAATCGCCACAAAGGTCTTGCATGGGCGAAGGTTCAAGCAAAGCTGGAAGCTCATGCGGAAAAATTATGGTCGCTGAATGAAATGGAAAAAACCGGTGGTGAACCGGATGTCGTGAATCTCGGCGCCAAGTCAGATGGCTTTATGTTTATTGATTGCTCGGCGGAAAGCCCCAAAGATCGTCGGAGTTTGTGCTACGATCGCAAAGCGCTGGAGGAAAGAAAAGAACATAAGCCGAAAGATAGTGCTGTGGATATGGCAGCCGCCATGGGCATTGAGCTGTTAACGGAGGAGCAGTATCGAGCGTTGCAGGAACTTGGCGAGTTCGATACGAAGACGTCTAGCTGGATACAAACACCATCCGCTGTCCGGAAACTCGGTGGCGCCCTCTTTTGTGATCGCCGCTACGATACGGTCTTTCTGTATCACAACGGTGCGGACTCTTACTATGCTGCCAGGGGATTTCGTGGTGTGCTCAGTGTTTAGATTTTCACAGGCAGCTACCGTTAACTTTTAGATTCGAGGGAAGCAGCAGCCCCGGCATTGAAGCCTTTGACGACCAGCCAGATGCCCAGCGAAAACTCAAACAGCGCGACTGGAATTGCCGATATTCCTGCGAGTGGGTCATGTTGCCCGACGAGACCAAAGAGCACGGCGAAGTAGCCGGCGAGGAGTAGGGGTGCTCCCACGATGCCGATGAGAGAAAGGCCCCTCGGCACCAGGCGTGATTTGTACAACAGAAAACCCAGCAACAGATCGCATATGGCCGGCATAAAACTTTGTCCGAGGAGGAAGATGCGGTCATACAGCGTGGCAAGCGCAAAGCTGGTGGGGAGCGCTTCTGGCCCCACTCCCGCCTGTCGCATGGTTACGATGGACAAAAGGAATGCCACGCCAAGGAAGATAGTGCTGGCTTCCAGCACTCTGGCGGCGACGAGGCCAAGTGCGAGACTTTCGTTTTGCTTCTTGAGTATCGGGAACAGCGTAATAGCAGTGGCAATCCCGGCGAGGGCAACAATTATTTCCAAAATCCCGCCGATGACAGCGGAAGTGTCCGGGCCAGTGCCGAGAATGTAATTCGCACTCTTAACCGACCCATAAATAACCAGCGTTGGAATGGAGACGAAAGTAAGCAGGTAGAGCAAACCCGCCGTTAACGAGATTTTTCTGTGAGAGGAGATCATGGTCGTAGTTGTGTAGAAGTTTATGGGTCAACCATACGTTGTCTCTATGGGGATAGATAGGTGGCAGGGAATGGTAGGAATGAATCGAGTGTTTTTCAATGCATCAACTTGGTAGAAAAAAGAGTGTTGTTATGCGTTCTTTTTTTGTTGGCTCCGAACACCGTACCAGATAAGAACTGGTATTAAGGGCACATGACAACGTCTGATGACTCCCGCGTCACCGTAAAGCTTGATGCAAACTTTACTGTTACTAACACCGAAACTGGCCCTATGGGTCGGTAATCGTGACGACACAACGTCAATGGCAAACGAAAGGCCATGAAGGGAAGAGAAGGAGTCGTGAGGGCGACTCCTTTTTTTATGAATCCCACTGAGAATCGTAAGGATAAAAAATATACTGAGGATATGCGACATGTCGAAATGCAAGACGCTTAGAAGAAACTTGAGGTAGATATTCAATATTGAGTTG
>JAQBQQ010000026.1 GCA_028286915.1 Candidatus Peribacteria bacterium
GAGAAAGCCGTCACCGTTTCCCATGGCTCGGGTGGCAGCATGACCGGCATGACGCTGATTAAAGACACGCTCGTTATACAAAGCGGTACCGGCGGCACACGCCTTGGGAATCCTGTGACATCAACAGATCTGGATATTGCCAATAACAATGCCGACACTGACATTACCGCCGTTTACACCAACTCTTCTCAGAATATCACGGTGGTAGCCGGCAAGCGTTTGGAAATGCGTCAGGGTGGTGTGTACACCCTAGGTGGTACGCTCACAACGAGCTTCCTGCATATGAATGCGCTGAGCGGATCTCTTATCCAGAATGCGAATGCCATCACTGTTAACAATAATTATACGCAGAGCGGAGGAACGTTTAACGGCGGCTCTTCTACGATGACTATAAGCAATAACTATATTGTCTCCGCCGGAGTCTTCAATGCCGGTACTACTCTAACAACTGGTGGAACATCGAATATATGGAATGTTTCCGGCGGTAGCTGGAATGCACGTGGCGGGACTCTTATATTTACAGGAAATCAAACCGTAATATCCGGTACGGTGACATATAATAATTTGACTTTCAATGCAGGCGCTTCGACAGTGAGCCTGCCCGGCGGTACATTTACCATAAATGGAACCTTAACGGTAAGTGCGGGATTATTGAATAGCGGCACGCTCAATGCAAAAGGAGACATTAATATCGTGGCACTCGGCAATGGTGCCGGCGGAGGATCGACGTCACTTCTTGTCAATGGTACAGGCAGTCAATTACTACAGGCACATTCAGGTCGCACAACAGGTGACTTCTTGCCGTTTACCATCAATAAGACAGCCGGAACGTTAACTCTTTCTGGCACCATTCGTTCAGGTGCAAGCTGGACCTATACACAGGGAACGTTAAACCCGGGCGCGAGCACGGTAGTGTTTGTTCCAAATGCTCAGACTATTACGGGTACGAATACTCTTAATAATGTTGTTTTTGATTCAAACAGCTCATCAACAGCTACCATATTTATGGCTGCCGGTAGCACTGTCACAGCACTTAGTTCGCTCACTGTTCAAAACTCTTCAACCGGAAATATATCCATCAACACTGGAACGATCGAAGCCAGGGGAAATATCTTATATGGAGCACAGGCCGGCGGTGGAACAGCGACCGTCAAAATGACCGGTACTGGCACGCAGATACTCAGCTCAAAAGGCGGCACACCTATTGCAGGTACCTGGACTATCGCCAAAACATCCGGCATGGTCACCCTCTCCGGTGCACTCTCCCTCAATACCGCCAGCCAAAACCTTATCCTCACCGGCGGTACCCTTAACCTCAACGGCAACAACCTCACGGTCAATAATATCTTTACGGTCGGAACGGGAACCACGCTCAGGCTCAAGGGAACAGAGACCATTACCGGCGGCCCGGACTTTATTCATAAAGGAGCCATTGTTTATTATACTGAACCGTCACAAGCCCTTCGCCTGAAAAACTTCACGCCGAACTACCAGAACATTGTTCTCGGCTCCACGGGCGCCGGTATCTTCCGTCCAAGCAGACAGGGAATGACCATGTCCGGCTCGCTCACGATTTCCGGTGGAACACTGCAGTTCGACGGCGGACAATCATTGACCATCTCGGGATCATACTTACGTACCGGCGGAGCATTCACATCCGGAACGGGAACAATCGTTCTTTTGACGAATGGTCAACAGAAGACACTTAACGAAACATCAGCATTTAATAACCTGACGATTGATGACGGTTTAATCGGATACTGGAAATTTGATGAAGGACAGGGATTATTTACGAAAAATTCCGCAGTCACAGGTTCCGGTGGATATTTGAGAAGCGGCCCGACATGGTCCGGCTCAAGTTTGCCGACGATGAAATATTATAATAACAAGAGTATGAAATTCGACGGAGTTGACGATTACGTGGACATCGGAAACCCGGCGGCTATAAAATCGTTGAATACACTCACGGTTAGCGCGTGGGTGAGGCCCGGGGCAACCACCCGCGGAGATATCGTTGGGCAATGGGATCCGGCTTCCGTCAGACACTTTGCGCTTTTGGGAGGAGTGGCGTCGGGAAAATTCCAGTTCTTCGTTTCGACTACCGGAAATGACACTCCTTCCAGCGGCGTAAGTTCAACGACGTTCACGATCGGAAACTGGTATCACGTGACCGGCGTATATGACGGATCCAGAATTTATATATATGTGAACGGCGTCTTGGAAAACAGTGCGGCACAGGCAGGGCCTTTGTATGCGGGTTCCGCTGCCAGCGTGTTTATCGGAAAGAGCATTACCGCTGCTACGAATTTCAACGGCAACCTCGACGATGTCCGCATCTATAACCGCGCCCTCAACCCTTCCGAAATTAACGCGCTTGCTAAAGGCAACCCCGCAACCGGCTCCGGCAGGCTCACGCTCGGATCCGCTCTTACAGTGAACAATAACCTGGGAATCTATGGTTCCACATTGGATGTGTCTCCATCGAACTACACGTTAAACCTGGCTGGTTCTCTTTTGAACTCCGGAGACTTTATCAAGCGTTCGGGAACGGTGAATCTTACGGGTACGTCCACGCAGGTTCTCTCCGGTTCCACTATCTTCAACAATCTGACAAAAACATCTTCTGCCAGTCCGACATTGAATTTTGATTACTCTGCTCGTCAGTCTGTTTCCGGCGCTCTCGTCCTCCAGGGCAACGGCTCCAGCCTGATGTTCATTCGTTCCACGCGGAACGGCTCTGGCGCAAAGCTGATCTTGGATAATGATGCCGGTACACAAACTATTGATCATCTCTCCGTGAAAGACTCGGATGCCTCCGGTGGTCAAACACTTGTGTGTTACACGAACACGGAAAGCTGTGGTGATGTCGGCAATAACGTGAACTGGACGTTTACAGACATTCCAAAAACTATTGTCGGTCGTGTCTATGCCAACACTGGCGGAACGATCGGTCTTGCATCCAAAACTGTTGCCGTTTCCCTCAACGGAGCAACAGCGGCTGCCACGACAACATCAGATACGAACGGTAACTTCTCTCTGTCTGTTCCATACTTGTCTCTCACCGGTGGCACCATCATTTCTCTTTACCTTGATAATAATACGGAGAAAGCCGTCACCGTTTCCCATGGCTCGGGTGGCAGCATGACCGGCATGACGCTGATTAAAGACACGCTCGTTATACAAAGCGGTACCGGCGGCACACGCCTTGGGAATCCTGTGACATCCAATGATTTGGATATTGCCAATAATAATGCGGATACCGATATCACCGGAATTTACACGAATTCTTCTTCCAATATCACTGTCGTAGCAGGTAAGAGAATGGAGGTGAGGCAAGGTGGAGTAGCGAGTTTAGGTGGCACGCTCACAACGAGCTTCCTGCATATGAATGCGCTGAGCGGATCTTTGATTCAAGGGGCGAATGCCATTACTGTTAATGCTCAATACACCCAGAGCGGTGGAACATTCAGGGGCGGGAGTTCGACGATGGATCTGAACGGACCGTTCATTCTTGGCAGCGGTATTTTTACCGCTACGTCAGGATCTATGACTATCGGGCGCGCGGATACCGGAAATATCTTTATTGTAAATGCCGGAACATTTACACATAACTCCGGAACAGTGGTATTTGATACCGAATCAAACGGAGCCACCGAAAGTATCGATGTGCCAGGCACTCTTACATTCAACAATCTCTCCATTGCACCGAGCGGAGATACAACTGCCGTTATTGGTATAGCTTCTGCGGATACTTTAATTGTAAACGGTACGTTTTCATGGTCACAGGGTAATATCGATGGAGGTACTATCCGCGCCCGGGGTGACGTTACCGTGGGAGGCAGTGCCGACGGACAATTGTCCACGCCAAGCGCTCTTATTCTGGATGGTTCAGGAACGCAGGTATGTACACTGAACGGTTCAGTGTCGATTCTGCAAATTTCCAACAGTTCGGCGACATGCACCGTTTCTGCCAGCAGTATATTTACTACGGAAAGCGGCACTACTCTAACAAGCGGAACATTCAACGGTGCATCCATTCAGAATAGTTTTTATTCATTGGCTATTACGGGAGGAAACTTTACGGCCACGACGAACATCACTATCGTTACCAATCAGTGGATCCATACGGCTGGAACATTCAATCATAACTTCGGATCGGTGCAATTCCAGGGTAGCTTTAGTATTATCGATGTACCGACGACTGAAAACTTTTATAACCTCTCTATCAATTTGACGAACCCCGGTTCGCGTACTATTCCTGCCGGTGACCGGATTATAGTGCTCAACACATTTGACCTTCGTGACGGTCAGTTGGTTGGTCTGGCTGAGGCCAAAGGAGACGTAATAATCTGGAATGCGACAGGAGATATATTCGATGGCGGAACAGGGCAGATTCAATTTACAGGCACAGGTAGCCAGATATTTGAGCACGAAGGCGGCTCAGCTCTTGCTCCTTCGGGTCTTGTTACCATCGCAAAAGCCTCCGGCACGGTCACCCTCTCCGGTGCACTCTCCCTCAATACCGCCAGCCAAAACCTTATCCTCACCGGCGGTACCCTCAACCTCAACGGTAACAACCTCACGGTCAACAATATCTTCACGGTCGGTACCGGGACAACACTCAAGCTCAAGGGAACAGAGACCATTACCGGCGGACCGGACTTCATTCATAAAGGAGCCATTGTCTATTACACCGAACCAAGCCAAGCACTTCGTCTCCAGAACTTCACGCCGAACTACCAGAACATTGTTCTCGGCTCCACGGGCGCCGGTATCTTCCGTCCAAGCAGACAGGGAATGACCATGTCCGGCTCGCTCACGATTTCCGGTGGAACATTGCAGTTCGATGGCGGACAATCACTCACGATTTCCGGTTCGTACCTGCGTACCGGTGGAGCGTTCACATCGGGAACCGGAACGATGATTCTGCTGACGAACGGCCAGGCGAAGACGCTCAACGAAACATCAGCCTTTAATAACCTGACGATTGATGACGGGCTGGTTGGGTATTGGAAGTTTGATGAGGGAGTGGGGGCAGTGGCGAAAGATTCGAGCAGATCCGGAAACAATGGAGCATTAACGAATAGTCCGGTTTGGAGCGGAGGCACTTTGCCTGCAACAAGGTTTTACAATAACAAAGCACTTGCGTTCAATGGTTCGAATTCGTATGTCACGGCTGCTGTTCCGCAATTGGTCACCAACACCTACTCTGTATGCTTCTACGCAAAAGACACTTCAGTCGCAAACTCCATTCTCAACTATTCGTTCTCATTCGGTGGCGCGTCGTTTAGGCATTCGATCTGGCTGGGCGGATCATTCGGCGGCGATTCGCAGATCGCTTCGAACAGTATCGGCCTCTACGACGGGACCAACGTGGCATCTGCGGTAAGCGGCACGTTCACTGCCGCCTCGGATCAAAATGTCTGGCGCCATATCTGTATCACATATGATAAAGATGCAGCCACTCGTACCAGGATTTATAAGGATGGTGTTGCGCAGGCCATGTTCACCAATGCCGTTACCGGTGGGGTGCCGTCCTATTCCGCCGTTCGTTTTGGTATTCGTGCGGATAACTTCGGACCTTATAAAGGGCTGCTTGATGATATGAGACTGTACAACCGCGCCCTCAACCCTTCCGAAATTAACGCGCTTGCCAAAGGCAACCCCGCCACCGGTTCCGGTAAGCTTACGCTCGGCTCCGCGCTCGCGGTCAACGGCAATCTCATACTGAATGGTTCCACTCTGGATGTCTCCGCTTCCAACAACAATATCTCTCTCAAAGGAAACTTCCAGAACGCCGGTGACTTCATCAAACGCAGTGGCACCATGAACCTTACTGGAACAAGTTCCCAAACTCTTTCCGGTTCCACCATCTGGAACAACCTGGCCAAGACCGTCTCGGCTGCCCAGACTCTCTTCTTTGATTATACTTCCCGCCAGTCTGCCTCCGGTGCACTGACTTTGCGTGGACTCTCGGCCAACCTGCTCAGCATTCGTTCCACCCGCACCGGCTCCGGCGCCCGTGTCCTGCTTGACGGCGACATCGGCACGCAGACCATCGATTATCTGGACGTGAAAGATTCCGATGCCAGAGGCGGACAGGAACTGAATTGTTTCATCTCTTCGGAAGGTTGTGTGAATAGTGGTAACAACTTCAACTGGCGCTTTGCTCAGTCTGTCGGAACTATGAACGGGTATGCCTGGTATGACCTTAATGGTAATGGCATAAAGGCTGCATCCGAACAAAATGGTCTGAACGGACTCACTGTTTCCGTCACCGGAACCACTATGACCGGTGCATCCTTTAGTGCTTCCACTACTACCAGTGGAACCGGTGCCTTTACACTGCAGGCTCCCGTTAGTAATCCATCCGGCTACACCGTCACCCTCAATGGCAACGCCACGCCAGCCGGCTATATTCGCACGCGCTTTAATAGTTCCGGCTCCAACGTCCTCGGAACAGGTTCCACACTGTCCGTAAACTTTGGTTACGTTCTTCCCTCCACCGGTTCCGGAAAAGTGTATATCGACGCGAATGATAACGGTCGCCGTGATGCCGGCGAAACGAGTGGCATTGCCGGCGTGACTACTACTGTGCTTGGAACCACGGCAACGGGGGGTACGGTGAACCGTTCAATGACGACAAGTTCCACCGGCGCCTACGTATTCACCTATCTCGCACCAACCGCAGGTTCATATACTTTCGGTGTGAATACCGGAACCGTACCAACGGGTTACAGCCCGACCAGCTTTACGAATACCGGCGTCACCATCAGCCAAGGTGATTCTCATGTATCCGCCAACTTCGGCTACTTCTGGTACGGTACCATGAGTGGAACACTCTTTATTGATGCAAACCGTAACGGTACAAAAGACCTGGCCGAAACAGCCGGCTACAGCGGAGCAACTATCAGCCTGAGTGGAACGACCGCCAGCGGGGGAAGCATTAGTCTGACGACACGTACCACTTCTACCGGTGCCTTCCGCTTTAGTAATGTTCCGTATGCCACTGTCCCGTATTCGCTCAGTTTCACGACACCATCCGGTTTTGAGCTTACTACGGCTTCAGCATTTAATCGCTCTGTCAGCATCGGACAGAATGCGCCATCCTCGTTGTTTGGCATTTACCGTCTTACCGGTTACGGAACACTTAATGCGTTTGTCTGGAACGATACCAACGGAAACGGTGTCAACGATATAGCCGAAACAACCGGCCTGTCCGGTATTGCGGTCGCTGTCTCCGGAACAACGGCGACCGGTACAGTCATCAATAGAAATCTGACAACTGATGGCGCAGGACAAATATCAGTATCCCTTCCTGTAAGTACTTCTGCTGGCTACACCGTCACGCTCAATGGCAACGCCACTCCAGCCGGCTACATTCGCACGCGGTTCAACAGCTCCGGCAGTAACCTGCTTGGTACCGGTGGCACTGTCAGTGTGAAGTTTGGCTATGCATTGCCTTCCACTGCGTCCGGCCGTGTCTTTATAGACCTGAATGCCAATGGCCGACTGGATGGCAACGAAACGCAAGGCATTGCCGGCGTGACCGCAACTATTCTTGGTACAACCGGGACCGGCGGCACACTGCTATTGTCGCACACGACCAGTGGTAACGGCAGCTATGCATTCAGCGGTCTGGCTCCAAGCCTTGGCCAGTATACGGTTGGCGTAAATACGGGGACGGTTCCCGCCGGCTACCGCGCTACATCCGCCACCAATAGCGGACTCACTGTTACCAGTGCTTCTGCGCCGGTCTTCTCTGTCGGTTACCTGTGGTACGCAACCATGACCGGCTCCGTATTTAATGACACGAACAACAATGGCACGCACGATGTAAGCGAGACAGCAGGCGTTGCCGGTGCCACGGTGACAATGACCGGTCTTACAACTACAGGCGCAAGCATCAATCTTTCCGTTCAAAGCTCGGCAACCGGTTCATTCGCATTCCCGAATCTGCCGATTGGCAGCGGTAGTTATGCGGTGAGTATTGTGACACCGTCTGGTTTCCAGGCTACGACTGTAACCAGTGTAAACCGCTCCATTACAGCCGGGCAGGTACCGGCTTCCGTGGCATTCGGTATGCATCGCCTGGCCGGAACGGGAATTATTGCCGGAACCGTTTGGAATGATATAAATGGCAACGCCGTTTACGATAACAGTGAAACAGGCGGTCTGGCTGGTATCGGCTTATTGCTTACCGGAAGAACATCGACCGGGTTTGTTGTAAATCGTGCAGCCACAACAGTCGCCAATGGTGCGTACTCATATAGCTTGCTTATTAGCAGTTCCACCGGCTACAGCCTTGCGGTAAACGGCGGCAATGCTCCGTCCGGTTACATTCGTACGCGCGGTAATTCATCCGGCAATCTGGTGCTCGGAACGGGTGCGACTATTACGGCAAACTTCGGCTACGTTCAGGCATCCACGCTTTCCGGTACGGTATTTCTGGACTTGAATGAAGACGGCCATAAGAATGCCAGTGAATTGTATGTGTTCTCCGGCTCCACTCTGCACCTTACCGGAACAACCGGCACCGGCGGCACCATGGATATGTACACTACGTCCAATGCCAGCGGTGCGTATCTGTTCACCGGCCTGCCAACAAGTATAGGCAGCTTCCTCTTAACGGTTGATCCTCCCGCCGGCCATGTAACCACAACTACCAGCAGCCGTTCCGTTGCTATTGCCACGGGTGACTCGCACAAGGCGGAGGACTTTGGCTTTATTGTCTACGTTGCACCGGCAGCCGCGGGTGCCGGCGGCGGCAATACCGACACGGGTGGCAGCGGACCGACAGGCGGCGGCAAACGTCCGTATACGGCCATTGTTATCCAGATCGAAAAGCCGGACGTACCGCCACCGGGTGTGCTACCCGGAACCGGTACTACACCGCCTGCTTCTGCACCGGTCATTGTGCCCGGCCGCGACGAGACTGTGAAGAATCTTACATTGCAACTGGAGCAGCAGCTCCGTGCGGATCGCTTGCTTAGGCGCGGTATTCCAGACTTCATTTTGGGTAACGAACCGGCTGTCGTACCGGCACAGGATCAGGTGAATGCCGTGCAGAACCGCGTGCTGGATGGCGTACTCCGTGTGAGCGGTGTGGTGACGGTACCGGTGCAAAAGATTGGTAACCTGCTCGCCGCCGTGGGAAACACGCTCCGCGATACATGGATACTCAGCGCACAGACAGCCGGACATCTGTGGAACGCAGCCGGGAATGGTGTGGATGCATCCGGCCGGCTGGCAAGTACGGCAATTGCGTCTGCTGAACAGTCGGTAGGTGGCACCATTGCCTCCGCCTGGCAGTGGTCATCGGCATATGTGGCACAACCGGCCGGCCGCACATTTGTCGCCGTTGCCATGACTATCGGCAATGTCGTGGATGGAACGGGTCGCGCTGTCATGAATGCCGGTGCCAATATGGGCAGCAAAGTGGCATTAGTGGATTATGGCGGCTTTGGCTCCAGCGTTGCCCAGGCGGTAAGCGGTGGCATATTGAATCCCACCAACCGCGGTGCCATTGCTTTTGTGCAGGCAATCTATGGCACGGCACATCAAATCCAGACAGCCGGCACTGTGCTCAGCCGCGTCGCGTCGCTGGATTACACACCGTACAGTAATGGTGCCAATATCTGGATTTTGCGCAACGTAGTGGTACCAGTGAGCCGCACGTCCATTGCCTTGCTGCAGACAGTTCAGAATGGGGTGAATACCACGGCTACCACCGCGCATACCATTGCCAGCGATACTGCCAGTGTTACCGGCTATGCCTGGCAGCAGCGCATGCAGCAGATACATACACATATTTCTTTCAGCTCCGGACAGGCTGCCGGTCGCGTGGCGTCCGCCGGTATGTGGACGGTGGATACGTTCATTATTCCAGTGGAGACATCCGTGGTGGCCGGTGAACATGCCATTGCTTCCGCGTTCATTGGCACGCGCAATGCCGGCGTGCAATTGGCATCAGCATTTATAAACAGCGGCCGGAATGCCGGCCGTACCGTACGCACATCTGTTGCCGCTGCCGGTACCAACATATTTACCGGAGCCACCGATACGCTGAACACCGCCAGCCGCCGCGCAGCCATTGCGTATGTAACGGTGGAGCAGGGAACATCACTCGCATGGCAAAACAGCAGCGCCGGCGTGCAGTTGTTTATGAGCCGCCTGCGTGTGAAACCTGCTCCGCAAACACAAATCGCCCGGAAGCCGGATACCGAAGCGGGTGCCAAAAAGTACCGCACTGCACTGTACAAGAAGGACAACAAGGTTGTCATTGCATCGTTGAGCATGGAAGTGCTTAACTCGCTTGGAAACCCATACAGTAATACGCCGGTCGTGCTGTTCTCCACGCCAAAAATAGCCATGACCAACGAAGGCGGTATCGCTACCTTCCATGAGGTGGAAACCGGTGCACACAAACTGGAAATCCATGTGGAAGGCGAGAAGGTACAGACACGCGATATTATTATTGAGCCTCCATCCAATCTCACTCTGGAAGACCAGAAGCGCGTGGATGTGGTGTTGCCTGTTATTAGTGTACTGGTACAGAATAACACGCCAAGTGCCTGGAACCTGCCACCGGCGGTGTGGGTGGCGCTCGGCATGCTGTTCGCCGGAAACATAGGCTGGGGGTATATTGTCTGGAAAGGTAAAAGAAAAATGCCGGTGTAATTCGTATATTTCCGGAATTTCCAGACCATGAGTGCTGCCTTTTTAGCTCTTACGTCTGAGCTGCACGCAAACCCAAGCCGGACTTATTTGCTCCAAACAGCGTAAAGGTTTTGACTGTAAGAATGCCTGCCAATCTATTGCCCGTTACACGCTATCCGTTACCGGATCTTAGTGATGACGACGTGCTGAGTATCTTACGGCAAGACCCCGTGAATATTTCACAGGCCGTTATTGCCCGTGTTTCCTGCATGCTGGAAACCAATAAGGCCGGGTACAGCCGGGCATTGGAGATTATTGCCGCCGCCCGCCCGCGTATTGAAGCCCGGCAACTACCTGCCAATGCCAATGCGCCAGAAACAGTCTGGTTGGTGCGGCTTATTAGCCAGTCTGTGCTGAGGCTTTTGGGAAAGAACAGTCTTTAGCACAGAGCGCTGTGCATATCAGCCATTGTCCGCGCTCAAAATTCAGCCGTAAATTCTTGCCTTTCATGGCTTTTATCCCATACTAAGCAAGTTCATTAACACCACTGGGGATGACCCACCTGCGTCCGCCTCGGCGGACTACGGCGGGCAGGAAGTGGAAACTTCCGGTATCCTCATGTGGTAGTTCATTCAAATCTTCGGGGATGACAGGTTTCGACAACGTGATTCATAGTCTGGCCTGCCTCTATTCGGGATGGCGACGGTTCCCGTTACCCACATGTCGCACACAATAGATGCTAAAACATCTGTAACCGCACGTCTCGAGAAGGGTCTCCGCTTTGCAAAGGAAACTTTCGCAATGCCTTCCTTCCTCGCTTACGCTGCATAAGTTTCCCTTGTGGAAACGCGTCTTACCCTCCACTCCTGCTAAAGGGCTAAGACGTTATCAGCAGGGCTTCTGTCCGCCTGATGTCACGGACAGTTTGTATTCCGGCATCAAACCTCACACCGCCTTTTTGCTCCTCTCCGAGCGGCCGTGAGTATCGAGACGGAGCATAATAGTATGGGCATCCACGCTACACGTTGGACCCGGGTTCAACTCCCGGCATCTCCACCATTCGACTCGCAGTCCGCCACGGCGGACAATGCTCGCTCATGGTAAACCACGATCTGTATTCATAGGCGAGGCGAATGACAGTGAGCGGAACGCAGCCAGAGCGTAGTGCAGTCGAACTGCCCAACAACAAACAAAACAATTAGTAAATAACTCGTAGCCCGCAAGCGGACAATGCTCGCTCATGGTAAACCACGATCTTTTTTTGAACGAGGCGAATGGAGATAGTTTAAAAAGCTCATTAGGTTTTGCTTTTCGGAATAAGCGGTTAATATAGATTTAAAATGATTTTACAGTTAATTTTCCTTCGCCATGGAGAAACGGCATATACTCATGTATTTCCGGATCTTACGGAAATTGGAAAGCAAACAGTTGTACAAAGTGCTCATTTGATTACAAAAATCTTAGACCCAACTACGCATATTTCCTTCCGATCATCACCTGCTGCAAGAGCCCAAGGATCCGCGTCTATCCTTGCAAGTGAGTTAGGTTACACGGAGGAAATTTATATTGTTCCAGAGATTGCACCTCTTGCATTTGTAAATCGTGAAGCAGGCATGAACTTACTGCAGGAGTACGTACAAAAAGGCGGTAGAAAAGCGGTTGATAAAGCTTATGACACAGATGATTGTTTTGAAGATGCAGCCATTTTCGAGCCTCGAACTATAGTGAAAAAGCGCTTTTTTGGATATATACAAACGTTAATCCTGGAAGCTTTAAAGGGTGATCAGTTTGAGCAAACCATTATTCATGTGTCACACTTTGAGTGTCTGCATCATCTGGCAAATCGCTTCCTTGATCTATCATCTAATTACCGCACATTGGAAAATGGTGAGCTTATTATTTTGGATGTGGTTAAAAAATCTTCTGACAATGGAGAAATTATTTTGACATTTAGGAATGAGCAAAAGGTCTATGTGTCCTTAGAGGATTTTCTCTTAATAGTCAGTTAATAGTATTTATATTGCCTTTCATACTTCATACCAGTTGAAAATCAGTTCCTGAACTCGGTTCCAAATTTTCCCCGGCATCTCAAACATGAACAAATAATTAGTTCAACTATTTCATGATCAGATATTAATCTTCGGCGATAGAAAATATTGTATTAGATCGAATGAAATTCGGTAAAAAATAAAGGAGTGGTACGAGAAGGAAGCAGGCCAGGGATACATACACATTTATATACACACAGAGAATCGATAGTACGTAGAGCGTAATTGCCGGAACACTGTGACTTGGGCCCAGAGCTTTTGCGGATTCATCATTCACGGTAAAAAGTTTCTTTTGGCTTGCGTAACTTCGAATGCCAAAAAATGTCAGCGCGGCAAAGAGTGAATCCACGCCGTACAGAAGAATAGGAAATTGATCGGTCGGGTGATCGCCAAGCATCGCGGTTGGAAATGGCAGAAGACATATCCAGAGAAGCAGCAGATTGTTCAGCCATATCATTTCAAGAGTTGTATGACGTATATGGTAGAAAAAATAATGGTGGCTTACCCAGTGAATGGCAATCATGACAAAAGACAACAGAAAGCTCACAAACTCGGGAAGGAGTGGCACCATTACGGCCGCGTACTGACCGAAGGTGGAATGATCTGCAATAGTTGGAACACGCAATTCGAGAATAAGAAGAGTCATGCTGATCGCAAACACCGCGTCACTAAAAGCTTCAAGCCGGCCTTTTGGCAGTACTGAGCTGTTCTTTTCTTCGGATGGAGCAGGCATACGTAGGATAATAATCAATCCGGGAATTTCTGGGGCAAAAGAATAATGCCAGATGAAATAAAGGTTTTGGCACTCGATAAAATTTTCGCTGATTCCCTCAGGATTCCACTTTTACGTCCAGGTGCTTCGGTTCTGCTTCCTGCTTCTTTGGAATATGAATTTCCAGAATGCCGTGGCGCACTTTGCAGTCGGCCTTTGTGCCATCGGCGTAATCCGGCAGAAGAATCTGTCTGGTAAATTCTGCATATGAGTAGCTGCGTTCGCGCCTGTGCCACTTCCTGTCTTCTACGCCGGTCTGTTCTTCCTGCTGGCCACTGATTGTCAGCATATTATTGGTGACATCCACTTTGATATTTTTCGGATTAACGTTGGGTATGTCCGCTTCAATAATCACTTCTTTATCGGTTTCCGAAACATCCACGAGTGGCGCGAATTGCCGGCTCGTATCAGTGACTTGCATCAGAGGACTCTCAATGAGACGGAACGGATCCCAGAAGGCTTCATCGAAGAAACGGCTGAGAGGGCTGCGCAAAGCCGGTGAAGCTGGTTCCTGGTTATTGCGCCTTTGGATTTCTCTGTCTTGTGCCATAGGAGTTGGTGGAAAGAAATACAATAATGTACGTTTGATGACGGCTGAAGAGATTAATATATACACACTACGTCAAGTTTATTGGGCATGCGCATATTATTATGTTGGGCTGTTTTTATGCTACACTCCGTCCGTCTTCCCTCCTTAATTCCTCCCTCTTTTTTTATGAATAAACGTGTTTCTTCCGTCATCGGTTGGACGTGTGCCATTTTGGTTGCTGCATTCAATCTGTTTGCCGCCGTTATGAAATTTGTACCTATGGCTCCCGGCTCCGAAGGGGCTATGTTTATGGAAAAACTCGGCGTTACTCCGGGCCTTGAGCATGTGCTCGGCGTTCTTGAGCTCGTCATTGTTATTCTCTTCCTCATTCCCCTCACATCCACCGTCGGTTTCGTCCTCATGGTAGGTTACCTGGGCGGCGCGCTTGCGACCAACCTTACCCATAATCTTGGAATCATGGATGTTCTGCCGCTCTATATTATGTTTATACTTCTCATGATCAGCGCCTGGTTCCGGAACCCGGAACTCATCAATCGCTTACTTAAGCGGCCGGTGCAGGCATAGTTTTTCAGTCACATCCAAAAGATCGCCGTCTCACAGGATGGCGATCTTTTTTTTGTGGTTCTACCTTCTGAATTCCACACTTCCCGCCGCGCGATCTACTAGTACTTCTTTCACCGGGCCCTGGTAAATGCCGCTGAGAAAATGGCCGTCTACCGTTATGCCGCGTACAAGAGTAAGTCCTTTTGCATCCTCCGGTGATGAGACGACGACGAACATGGCTTCATCCGCCGTTGGCACGCGCATCATGCGTTTAAGCGAATCCGGGTAAATATTATAGGCATTCTGGTAGGCAATATTTTCCGGGGAATAGACGCTCATAATTCCCGTGTTGTGGTCCATGAGATATTTGACGGCTTCCCTGTACGACAGTCCCCAGTAATCCACACGTCCCGGCGTGAATGTTTCCACCATACTTTTGGGCAGCGAAAAATACGCAAACTCCAGCGGATGATTGCGTATCATCCAGAAGCCGGTGAGCAGAAGCTGAAGGGCCAGTGCAATACTCATAACCTCTGCCGTTTTGTAGGCATGATGTTTTTCTATCCACGCGGACAGATGCCGGATGCCGCCGACCGCCATAAGAAGAAACGCAGGATAGATAAACAAGACGTGCCGCCACTCGTTATAAATGCCGGCTTTGGTGACAACTATGGAAATAATGGGCAAAAAGAACCAGGCGGCAAACAGTAACTCATTCTTTCGGGCAGGTAGCATATTTTTCCCGTGGCGCATGCCGGATACCGACAGCGACACGATGCCGGCAAGAAAGAAGACGCTGTAGAGCGGTGGCACGGTGAGGAAAATCCAGACAGGAACGTACTGCCACGGTGTCGAGGTATACGTGTGTCCCATAAAACTCATGTTGGCACCAAGCGAACTCATAAAACGGTAGGCTTCCAGAAAATGCGTCGCCGTATGCGTCCAGAGAAACGGCCAGAAAATTGTCGTGGCAACCGCCACCGTCAGCAGGTAGACGGCAAACAGAATGGCCGAACGCTGCATGCCGGTTTTCTTTTCTGCCAGCCATTGTTCCAGGGCATCAAGACCAAGATATAAAGTGGTGAGCACCAAAATAATAAGTGCCGGCATGCGCACTGCCAGCGCAAGAGCTGTGGCGACACCGTGTATAACGGCGCTTTTATACGTGCGTCGTTCGCTCAGCCATAGAAGCGTAAGCATGCTGAGTGTGAAAAATACGAGCTCGGGAATATCGCGTGAATTGTAGAAAGACTGAGCAAAAAAACGCGGTGACAGAAAGAGCAGGACACATGTCAGCAGTGCCCACTCCCGGCTGCCAAAGTGTTTGCGGGCCAGAAAGTAGAGTGTTACCAGGCCGGCGAAAGACAATAAAAATGTAAAGAAATGCTGCGTGAAAACGCGTTTATACGTCGTGCGCTGGTCATCAGCGGGAGCCGCAATATTCTGTGCTATCTGCAAAGGGAGTTCCACGGCCGTGCCATGGTACCGCCAGGCCGGATTAGTCGGCCATTCGGCACCGTGAAAGACATAGTTGTAGGTATCGCGCCCCAGTGAATCCATGGTTCCTTCATCCGTCGCCACGCCGAACTGACGGAAAGAGAAAACGCCGATAGCAAAAACAAGAACAAAAAATCCCGGCACCAGCCACTGTTCAATAGCCGGCCGGCGCAGAAAAGAAATGAGGGACGCGTTGAACATGTTATGACATAAGAAAAATAATGCCGCTTGCCGTGAAGTATGCAGGAAAATTCCGGAGCGGGCCACTGCCAGCATCATGTATTATCCATTTATCCACTCCCTCGCCGCCTCCAGTTCACTCTCTGTAATCCGGTGCCCGCCTTCTTCTGCATGGAACGCAACCTCCGCGCCGCAGCTGCTCAGTAACGTAGCCAGTGCTTTTGTGCGCTCGAACGGAATCATCTCATCGTTTCTGCCAGCCGTCATGAAGACGTGTGCGGTAATATGTGGCTTCTGTTCAGGCATAAATGGAAGCGCCGGGTGCAGCAAGACAGCCAGGTGTAATGTTTTTGGATGCACCAGCAGAATACTGGCGGCAATGGTGGCGCCGTTGGAGTAGCCGACGGCAATCAGCGTAGAGCGGTCAATGTTGTAGTGCTCCGTTGCCAGTAAAATGAATCCGTTCAATTCGCCGGTCCGAAACAGTAAATCATCGGTATCAAACGAGCCATCCGGCTTGCGCAGAAAGTAGCGGTTCATGCCTTGCTGCTGCACATTGCCGCGTGCCGACAGAATGGCTGCACCCGGTAGTAGGCTCTGGCCTATGTGCACCAGATCATATTCATCCCCACCCGTACCGTGCAGAAGCAGGAGCGTTGGGGCATCGGGCTTGTCTGACGGAATGAAAATGTGATGCATGCCAAAACTGGAACTGGTGATCATGTTGATTGCCTGGGGAATGGAGGAATACGAACGGGTGGCAGGACGGATTGGATCTCTTTCTTCCGTTCTTCATACCACGGCGGCACGGTGAATTCCGAGCCTAATTTCTCGTAGGTTTGATCCACCATGAAACCCGGCACATCGGTGGCTATTTCCAACAGCACGCCGCCCGGTTCGTGGAAGTACACGGAGTGGAAGTAGTTGCGGTCTATGACCGGGGTTGGGTTCAGGCTTTCCGCAATTATGCGGCTGCGGTATTCGTTTTCCGTGGCATCGTCCGGCACGCGGAGTGCAATATGATGAATGGTGCCCGTGCCAAGTCTGCCTTTCAGAAAATCCGGCGCCACATGAATATCTACATACGTTCCCGGGCCGCCGTATCCTGTTTCAAACCGGTGAATGCTGCCATTCTGTCCGGCGGTGCGAAAACCAATCGTATCTGTGAGCAGCTTGGCAGTATCTTCATAACCGTCTTCCAGCAGTGTGACATGGTGCAGCCCGCGAATGGAATGTTCCGGAGCAACGCCACCACCGGTCCAGCCGGCGCGCGGGTCATCCTTTGGGTGCGCGCAGAGTTCCACCAGCATGCCATCCGGGTCCCGGAACCGCAAAACACTTTCCTCAAAGCGTTTGAATACGTTTTCGTGTTTCACTCCTTTATGTACCAGCCTTTCTGTCCAGAAAGCGAGTGAGCGTTGCGGAACAGAAAACCCCACCAGCATAGTCTGGCCAATGCCTGCCTGGCCCGGCCCGGCATCCGGCCACACGAAGAATGTAAGTGTGGTTCCGGGGTTGCCGCGGTCATCGGTAAAATACAAGTGGTATGAATACGGATCATCAAAGTTTACCGTTAGTTTTGTCAGCCGCAGGCCCAGAATATCGGTATAAAAATCAATCGTCCGTTGCGCATTACTGCAAATGGCTGTCACATGGTGCAGGCCGGAGAAAGGGGAGACGGGCATAGAATAATGGGAAGCTGAACATGGATAATCATCCTCTTTTAAAAGACGGATGGAAAGATGCCCCATGACTGATAGAATAGATTTCTATGTATCGTCTGATGGCAGCCATTGGCACAGCTTTTGTACATATGATGGATATTTTGCTGACTGGTGGGAAATATAGATCGTCACAAGATACGTCGCCCTATGCCAGCAGACAAAAGAAAAGAGAGCAGAACTTTTCAAAGTACGGCATTGCATACTGCAAAATATGCGGCACGAAAATTCCGGGTAATAATTATTATTGCGCACCGTGTTATGTTCAGCGGGTGAAAAAGTAATATGATCAACTGAAGTTGCCTATGTCCTGCCGGAGGCAATAAAAGCCGATTGATGATTGCCACCCCGATTCGTATGAAAGTGAATCGGGGCAGACAAAAGATATACGTATTACTTCACCAGCTCGTTCGCCAGAGCCACAATTTTTGCCACCTCCGCGCGGGTGATATTGTCATTCGGGCGGAAACGGTTAAGTGGTGTGCCGTTTTCATCGGTGTCGCCTTGTACCAGCTGATAAAACGAGGCGACGGCAATGGCGGCGGCGTAAGGGTTTGTAAATGTGACATCTGTAAATGTGGAAATTTGTTTTCCAATGGGAAAGCCCAGAATCTCCACGATAATCTGGACAACTTCGCCGCGGGTGGCGGGGGCATTTACATCGGTAGCCGGTGTAAAGACAGACACGTGCATGTCTTCCGCCTGGCGCACAATCTGTGCCGACCAGCTGGTGCGAGCCGAAATGTTACGTGGCAAAGGCAGGTGGCCGGTTGCCTTTTTGCCCGCGGCGGCCAAAGCCATTTTCAGTACTTCGGCGCGGGTAATGGGTGCGGCTACGCCAAAGAGTCCGTTGGGCTTGCCGTTTTCTCCGGTGTACCCTCGCACAATATTATCCGCTACCAGCGTGGCGACATACGGCGCATACCAGGAATTCACCTGGACGTCTCGGAAGAGGACTTCGGTATCGCCGATGAACGCTACCAGGTGGCCGCGTTTTTCACTCAGCTTATTAAATGGCGCAGCGGCAACAGCCGGCGTCGTTGTTTTCTGGTCATTTGATTTTTTTACGAAGGATGCAAGCGATGAAGTGTGCGATGACTGGGATGACGATGCGCCCGCAGCCAGAAGATTTTTGAAGCGCTCTTGTAGTGCCAGTCGTGCGTCCAGCGCAGACTTGAGTGTTGTTTGCGCGCCGTGATGTCCGCCACCTCCCCCTCCGCCACTGTCATTTTGCGCGACACTGCTGGATGAGCTGGAAGCGGTAGCAAAGGTCCAGTTGGTGTTGTTGCCGCTATTGGTACAGTTATAGCTGATACAGTTCATCGCCGTGGCATTGATGTTATTGCTGTCCGCCACGTCCACGTAGTCGATTACCCTTGCCCCCTGCGGATCGATGTTCCACTGGTTGCCGGCAGTACCGGAACGTAACGTCAAAAGATTTCCGGCTGCACCATTGAGAGTGAGCGCGTTGCTAACCGTCATGAGTGTGCCGGAAGCAACTTTGAACGTATCAGCTGAGGAGACGGATTTCGTGAAGTTGTAGAAGGTGGTAGATCCCGTCAGGGCCTGGTTTGTTCCATCAAGTGCGATTGTGCCGTTGTTAGGGGTAAACGTGCCTCCGGTTTTATTCCAGTTGCCACTTACTGTTGTATTACCGCTGGAGGCAACGAGTGAGCCGGTCAGAATATATACGTTTCCATTTACATCGATTGTTCCCGCACCGCCGGTAAGAGTGGCGCCCGAGACAGTGAGTCCGCCGTTGAGCGTAAGTGTGCCGGTGTCGGCCGTCAGGTTTCCGTTGCCGCGCAAAAGCTGAAGCGCATTCGTATCAGTTAGATCGTACGTGCTTGTGTTCAAATTTCCGCTGTCGAGCGCGAGTGTTGCCACGCTCAGGTTTCCGGCAAGTGTTTGCGTGGCCGTCGAGGATGCTCCGCGTGCATAGCGGCCGCGGGAAAGGTTTGTTACTTCGTTGGCCGAAAGCGTGCGGTTATAGAGGCGTACGTCATCAACGTTACCGTCAAAAAATGAGGCGCGTGCCTGTCCCACTGTAAATGCCGCCGAAATACTTGTGGGTTTTCCATTCGTAGTCGGTACTGAGCTGCCGTTTAACACGCCGTCCACATAGAATTTTTTTGTTGTCCCATCCCATGTTCCCACTACGTGGTACCAATGGTTTGCCACGACGGATGAAGAACTGAAGACATCATCATAACCTCCATTTCCGGTAACATAATCAATCCTGTAATTAAACGAACTCGAAGCGATCCAGATTCCGTAGTTTACCGTGTTGCTTACACCTTTTTCCGCGATGCCACGCCAGTTGGCCTGCACGGTTGGCGTCTTGAACCAGAGCGAAAGGCTGTACGGGCTGGTGCCAATATTCAATACGGATGCATTCCCCATATCGGTATAATCATTGGTTCCGTTGAACTGCATGGCATAGGGATTATCAAAACCGATAGCTGTTGCCAGGCTGGAGCCGCTCCATGTTGTACCCGTACCGCTGCGGGTTCCGGTGTTGCCATTGCCCGATACATCACGCGTGCTTATGCCGCGGCCTTCATCAAATTTCCAATAGCCGACGAGACCGTTCTCCGTCGGGTCTTCTGTGCGCAGCGTATTCAGAGCACTCGTTACTGTCAGTGTCTGATTCGTTGATGAGTCCAGAACGACCGTGCCGGTACGCGTCGTAAATGTTCCTCCAGTCTGATTAATGGATCCGGCATGGACGACGAAGTTGCTGGCCGACACATCCAGTGTTCCGGCAGAAATGGCGAGCGAGCCGGACATATTCAAACGGCTGCCGAGCATCCACGCGCCGCCGGTGCCGGCAACCGACACATTATTAAAGAGGTAGCCACCAGAGACAATCGAGAGTCCTGTTGTCGTGCCGTCGAAGATGAGCGTTCCATGTGAGTTATCGAAATAGCCTCCGGTTTGCGACCAGCCGCCGCTCACATTGATGGTGGCGGTCGATACGGCGAGTGAGCCGGTGAGGACGCTCACGTTGCCGTTTATATCTACGCTTCCGGCGGTATCGGTGAAGGTTGATCCGCTCATCGTCAGTCCGCCGAAGCGCGAATAGCCAACGCCGCCGGTATACGTGCCGTCGCCCCGGTGAAGCGTAAGGGGATTTGTCGTATCAACGGAATAGGCTGTGCCGTTGAATCTTCCGCTATCAATGACAAGCGTATTGGCGACAAGGTTGCTGCCGAGTCCGAAGATCGCCGTTCCATTGGCGCCGTTGGCATACTGCCCGCGAGCCAGGTTCATCACATCTCCGGCAGGAAGCGCGCGGCTGTAGTAGCGAATATCATCAAGATAGCCGCCCCAGAAATAATTGTTCGTACTGCCGGCACCGTCAGCGCCGAAGCGAAGTGTGTTTGCCGTATCCGTAATTGCCGACGTATAGGCGCCGCTTGCCTGCTGAATTCCATCAAGATAAATTTTTGCATTCACTTGGTCGTACGTCGTACAGAGCTGATGCCAAGTCGTGGTCAAGGCAGAGGAAAGTGTGACGCTCGTCCGAAGGCCGCCGTTAATATAGAAGTTGAATGCATTGATAGCGCTGGCGGAATCGCGATTGAAAAGAATCGCAAATTCTCCTGAGCTGTAGAGCCCTTTGGAAACGACGGCCGCCCAATCGCGGGCAGACGCGGTTGAATACCGGTTACCATCCCACTTAAGCCATGTACAATAACTAAAGTTGTTGGTAGTGAGCGTTGCTGAATCCGGGACGGAGATGAAGTCACTTGTTGCGTTGAATTTCATTGCCGATGCATTGTCGAACGTAATACTTGATGAAAGTGTTGATCCGCTCCAGGTGGAACCTGTTCCCGAACGTGTTCCTGTATTTCCAAGGCCGGAAGAATCCCTTAATGAATTTCCATTGCCTTCATCTGATTTCCAGTAGCCGGCGAGCCCGGTCTCGGTTGGGTCTTCAATGTGGACATTGTAGAACGTTCCGAACGGTGTGAATGTGCTGTTAGCAGCAGACATCAAAACAAGAACGCCTGTTCGCGGTTCGAGTCCGCCGCCGCTATCCAAAAAACTTCCGGCATGAATCGCATAACTGCCGGAGGCATCCAGCGTGCCGGAGCTCATGGTGATTGTACCGCTCGCGGTCAACCTGTCGCGCGTATTTTTTGTTCCGCCGCCGCT
>JAQBQQ010000047.1 GCA_028286915.1 Candidatus Peribacteria bacterium
CTGGCCGGCCGGGTCTGTATCCAGACAGAGTGCGACAGTATCGGCGTAGCGCTTAATGAGCTTGGCATGCTGCTCGGTAAAAGCCGTCCCGCTGGCCGCCACCACATTTTGTATGCCAACCCGGTGGCATGCCAGTACGTCGAAGTAGCCTTCCACGACAATAACAGAACCTTTCTCGCGCATAGCTTCTTTGGCCATGTGAAAGCCGTACAGCACATTCGATTTATGATACAGAATGCTGTCGGTGGAATTCACGTATTTGGCGTCGTCATTCCCAAGAGTGCGGCCGCCAAAACCTATGATACCGCCTTGCGGATCATGAATGGGAAACATGAGCCGGTCACGGAAACGGTCGTAGAATTTCCCTTCCAGTTCTTTCTGTACCGCCAGACCGGCAGCGGTAATTTCTGTTTTGCTAAAGCCCGCTTTTAACAAGTGGTCATACGTTGCCGTAAATGAATCAGGTGCCAGACCCAGCCGGAACTCTTCAATCTGCTCTGGAGGAACGCCGCGTTTCTGCAAGTATTCCAATGCGGATGGCGTAACCTTTAACTGCTCCATAAAAAACTGCATGGCGGATTCCAGACAATCGCGCACGCGCTCTTTTTCATCTTTCTTCGGGCCGGCCGCATGCTCCGGCTTGTCCGGCAGAATAACACCGGCAATATCCGCCAGATCTTTGACGGCCTGCGGAAAATCCACGTTCTCTATCTTCTGATACACACTAAAAATATCGCCGCCGGTATTACAGGCAAAACAGTATGCAATGCCTTTGTCCGGCGACACCAGAAAACTTGGCTTGGTGTCATTATGAAACGGACACAGTGCCACTAAATCCCGCCCTTTCTTACTCAGCTGACAATACCGGGCAACCAGCACTTCTATAGGCAGCCGGGTTTTGATTTCGAGAACGGAGTCCATAAGGGCTGATAAGTATAGCGACAAAACTCTGGATGTTGAATGCAGAATTTTGACTCTTCATTTTTATCAGAGATACTCCGCCACCACTTCGGCTGTCACATTCTCAAATCCTATTTCTTTCAAACGCTGTCTGTATATAAAAATTCGATCATACAAATCTGCTGATGCATTCATAAAGACGTACTGCGGATAACGAAAATGTGAAATGAATTCACCACTGTGTTCCGAAGGCACCATCAACAAGTTTTCAATACCATTCGGGTGCTTGAGAGCAATAATATCAATATTGCCTTCGTAACCTGCGGGCGGGCGGCAATGTTCCGGAATGGACAAGTCGGGACTATACATGCGCGGCATGGTAATGATGTTATTTGTATTTTCAATGCAAAAAATCTGCCCGCGGAGTGCGCGGGCAGTTCGCCTAGTAGGCGATGGAGAAGGGCCAGTGTCCTTTTCCGGGGAAGAGAGTGTTGATTTTCTCTTCCAGTTTTTCATTCTCCTCGGTCTCAAAGTTGCTGCTCGTTGCCGGCAGCGACCGTGCTTTTTTGGCCGCCTCAATGGCTTCCGGGAACCGGCCCGCAAGAGCCAGTGCATCGGCGTGAATGGTCCAGTCGGCCCGATCGGCCTCGTGATCCGAAAGCGACAACAGTCTTTGTGTGAGTTGCAGCGCGCGCCGGGCATCACGAACAGAAGCCGAATGGGAATGAACCAGGAGATAGGCATACTGGTTCAGAACGAACCGTTCGTCGGGCGAGACTGCGAGCGCCTCTTCAAACATTTTTTTAGCCTCCGTGTATCGGCCGTTTTCCGCAAAGCCCATGGCCAGACGGTTAGAGCCGGACCGGCGACCGAACCCTTTGGGATCAGCCTTCTTGCCGTTCTCATAGTCCTCCCATGCCTCCTCGAATCTGCCGAGCATGACATTGGCGTACCCGCGGTTGAAGTGACCGAATGCCGGATACATGTCAGGGCGCGGATGCGCAATCTCCTGATTGGCGCTGAGCAGCTGGGCTTCGTACCCGGCATACAAATTGGCCTTCACCAAATCTCTCAGGTTGCGCACCCAGATGGAACCGTACAGCGCTACCACCACACCGGCGAGCAGAAGGGATACACCACCTGCCACTCGAAACCGACGAACTGTCTTCGCGTTCAAAGGAACCTCCAGTCCATGTGAAAGAACGAAACAACTTTTATATTATAATTTATATTTAAAATATGTCAATTACGATTTTCCCCTAATGTAAATCATTAATCAGCCTTCGCCTCTGGGCTATGGTTTGATTCGCAGATGCTTGCATCGGAAACAAAAATCCGGAGCTTGCTTTGGGGTTCATACCTGTGATTTACGACTTCTGCACCACCCACCTCGGCAGTCTGTTCTTTAACACTCCGTCTATAGCCAGGCCAAGCCCGACACACATTCCTTTGTAGATAAGAACCACATCGCCTCGTAAGTCGCGGGGGCATTCCGTATCTTTGCCATCCAGCAATTTATTCAGGTGTTCATCGGTCAATTCCCAGACGGACTTGGTGGCCATGTGCCCGCGCAACGTGGCGACTTCGTGGTCTAACCGCAATTCTTCGGATTTGAGACGCTTGGCAAACGGCATGCCCAATGAATAATCCTGTACCGGCATATGAAATTTGGAAACCGGATGATTTGCCAGAAGCAGCTGATCCCCTCTTTGAAAAATGACATCACCGTCCTGCAGGAACGACGTGCCGTATTTTTCCTCCAGCTGTTTGCCGAATATTTTCTGACGCGCCTGTGGTACTTCTTCTTCCTGGAAACGGACCGGCTCAAACGGCAGACGGTCTTTGGTCTGGGCCAGCTTATGAAACACCGCGCAGAAAAAACCCTCGGTATCGTAGGTTTGCGGCCATACGCGGTAAGCCGGGAACGGCTTCATGCCAAGTTCCTTTTGTACGATGAGTGAATCCTCCACCGCCTGCATAAGCAGCGTGCCCAGCGGGTTGATCACTTCCAGCTGGCCTTCAAATTTATCCAGCATGGACCGCACCACGTCTTCGTTTTCCTCGGGCGTAAGAGTACAGGTGGAATATACAATGCGGCCGCCGGTTTTACAGGCATGAATAGCTGCTTCCAAAAGCTCCCGCTGAAGCTTGGCCATTTTGCCAATATTGTCCAGGGAACAGTAATCCAGTGCATCGGAATCTTTGCGGCTGGTTCCCTGTGCCGTGCACGGCGCATCGCACAAAACGCGGTCGAACCGGCCGGTCATATTTTTGCCAAACCACTGGCCTACTTTTTTGGTAACAATCATATTGGTCACACCCAGCCGATGCAGTGCGCTTTTAAGCGTCCAGAGACGCTTTTCCTGTACATCATTGGCAATAATAAGCCCTGTATTATTCATCCGCGCCGCCATTTGGGTGGTCTTACTGCCCGGTGCCGCGCTCATATCCAGAATCTTTTCACCCGGCTGCGGGTCCAAAAGCGCCACCGGCAACATGGAACTGGCTTCCTGCATGTACACATGGCCCATCAGGTGAAGTAAATCCTTTCCCAAAGCCGTTTCTCTATCCACTCTGTCCACAAAGAACGCTTCCGGAGTCCACGGAACCGGCTCCAGCTGCCAATTTTTTTCTTTAGCAATACGGACAAAATCCTCCACAGAACTCTTTAAAGTATTCACCCGCATACTTTTGCGTAAGGGTTTGCTGCTGAATTCCTTTAATTTCTGCAGATCTGTCCAAGCCGAGTAGCGGTCGAAAGGGTGAGGCACTAGATAGTTCGGGCGGAATACTGTTGAATAACAGTATGAGACATGGAGTAAAACAGTATTTTAGCGCACTGGAAAGAGAAAAGGCAGATGAAAATGGAATTCTGCTGCCAGATGACCTATTAAAGGAACAACGTGCCGCGTTAAGAGAAAAATTAAAATCAATCCTGCGCGAGCAGGCGGAACTGCAGGCCGATATAAATCCCATTATCGAACTGCACCTGCAGGAGCTGCAGGAGGTAAATTTTCAGCACGAAGTCTGCCAAAAAGGTATGCCGGATGGCGATACAGACTATGAAATAACCGAGTACAAACTTATTCGGGAAGTAGTGGAAAACCCGGACGTGCGGGCTGTATTTGAAGCCTTGAAGTTACAAGAAAATCTGATTAACAGACAACTACGGCAGCTGCGCCAACAAAGAAAAAGTCCATCAAATAATTAACACACTTACCATTTTATTGTGGCTGAACAGCCAATAGTTTGCCACGCATAAAACTAACAATACTTTGGACAGTCATCTTCTCAAATTTTTCATATTCAGGAGCTTCCTCTTCATCAGAATCCAAAGACCCGAATAATTCATGTCTATAAATTCTCATATTAAAATTTCTTTCAAGTCTAAAAACTATATCTATTACATCAATAGACTCAGCCCCCAGATCAGCATGCAATGTAGCATCTAAACTGACTTCATCGCCATTAATGCCCAGAGCTTCTACAATTGTGGCTTGTACGGTATTAAAAATTTCGTCGTCGGAAGGTGTGATACGTTCAGTCATAATGCAATTATACATACCCATATTTTCGGGTCAAATTTCGCTGCGTAGTATTACAGTTCTTACACCACCAGACTCACCAACTTCCCCGGGACCCTTCATCTCGGCTGCGCCCTCACTCAGGATACACTACTTTCCTAGAGGGAATATTTCTAATCAAACCACTAAACTCACTAATTTCCCCGGGACGTAAATTTCTTTCTTGATGCCGCCATCAATATATTTTTTCACATTTTCATGATCTTTCGCCAAGGCCAGAACCTCATCTTTCGTGGCGCCGGCAGCTACTTCGATGGTGGCACGCAGCTTGCCGTTTACCTGTATGGCAATAGTCAGCGTGTCCGATACAAGCAAAGCCGGGTCAAACGCTGGCCATGTCTTTTTTACTATAAAATCGGTATGGCCGAGATGCTCCCACATTTCTTCGGCTAGGTGCGGAGCCAGCGGAGCAAGAAGTAACGCAAATGTTTCGGCTGATTCTTTGCTGATGGCTCCATGGGCTTCAGCGGCGTTCAGAAATTCCATCAGGCTGCTGATGGCAGTATTGAAGTGCAATTTCTCAATACTCTCCGTCACTTTTTTAATGGACGCGTGCAGAGCGGTCAGTACCTTTTTATCATCCGCCGCATCGGTCACTTTTTCCGTCACCAGTTTCCATGCGCGCTGCACAAAACGGTCTATACCCTTAATGCCGGTATCGCTCCAGTCGCCGCCGTCGGTAAACGGCCCCATAAACATAAGAAACATACGGAAGACGTCGGCGCCGTAGCGGTCTACGTAGTCATCGGGGCTTACCACGTTACCTTTACTCTTGCTCATTTTGGCGCCGTCTTTGGTAATCAAGCCCTGATGCACCAGTTTTTGAAACGGTTCATCGTGCGAGACGATACCGAAATCATGCAACGCCATCATAACAAAGCGGGCGTAAATGAGGTGCATGGTCGCATGTTCGGGCCCGCCGATGTACATGTCGACAGGCATCCATTTTTCTTCCAATTTTTTCTCAATAAATTGCTCAGAAAGTTTTTGGTTTTTGGTTTTTGGTTTTTGGTTTTTTTCTTCGTCAGAAGAGTCTGCCATCAGATATCTCAAATAATAAAACGATGAACATACAAACGTATCCATCGTGTCATATTCCGGGCGCCAGCCTTTGCCGAAGATCTTTTCCGTCCGCTCCACAAATTCCTTGGAAAGACGCAGTGGCGATTCACCATTGGGCCGGAACTCCACGTCCGTCGGCAGCAGCCATGGCAAATGTTCTTCCGGCACCGGATGCGCATTGCCTTGCGGGTCGTATACTATAGGAATAGGCGCCCCCCAGTACCGCTGGCGGCTTACCAGCCAGTCGCGCAGGCGGAAGTTTACAATTTTCTTCCCAATTCCTTTTTCTTCCAGCCACTCAATCATTTTTTTCCTGGCTTCTTCAGTCTTCAAACCATTCACAAAATCCGAGTTCACCATTTCGCCATCACCAGTGTAAACGGCTTCATGCACCTTCCCTCCTTTTACCACCTCCAGAATAGGCAGGTTATATTTTTTTGCGAACTCCCAATCCCGCTCATCATGCCCCGGCACCGCCATAATGGCACCGGTTCCGTAATTGGTTAGGACATAATCGGCAATCCAAATGGGCATTTTCTCATTATTGACCGGATTGATGGCATACGCGCCCGTAAACACTCCCGACTTATCTTTATTCAATTCCTTACGCTGTATTTCGGTTTTTTTTGATGCCAGCTTTTTGTAGGCATCTACCTCGGCACGGTGCACATCAAATGTAATGACATCAACCAGAGGATGCTCGGGAGCAAGTACCATGTATGTTGCGCCAAACAACGTATCGGGACGGGTAGTAAAGATTGTTATGGAAAGAGGAAGCTGAGAAAGAATGCGGCCTTCGGATGATATATCTGATTTTTCAGGATTTTGCTGAATGTATTCAAGAGTCGTATGAAACTGCTTATCCGAGTCAACATTCTCATGATGAACACCCTCACCCCACAAATGTTGCAGTTCACCGTCAAACTTTTTTAAATACTC
>JAQBQQ010000046.1 GCA_028286915.1 Candidatus Peribacteria bacterium
CGTGCTTATTGACGATGTGACACAGGATGGAACCGCTGCCGCGGCCAAAGTGACGCCGCAATCATTGCTTTTGGAGGTAGATGGCAAGCCGGTACTTTTGCCGGCCGAAGTAGCGTCCAGGCAGAAAGATAAGACAGAAGTTACCTATACCATTTTGACCGGCAAAGATTTGAAAGAAAAGCGCACAGTTACTGTTCCTGTGAAAAACGGTGTGACCGGCATTGTTCTTACGCCGTTCCCGCGCGAGCTTTCTGCACCCCGGCGCTCGTTGCCGGCGGCTATTAGTTTGTCATTCCGTGAAACAAAGCTGGTTACAGTTCAAACGGTGATTGGCATGAGCCAGTTGGTTACATCGCTGGCTAAAAGCGGCACGGTGCCACCGGGCGTTACCGGCATTGTTGGTATTGCGCAGCTTACTTACGCCTCGGTTCAGCAGGGGTTTATGACGTATTTGCGTCTCATTGCCTTACTAAGCTTGAGTTTGGCTATTCTGAATATTCTGCCATTTCCCGCGCTGGATGGCGGACGCCTCATGTTTGTGCTGGTAGAAGCTTTGTTACAGCGGCCGAATAACCGCCGCTTTGAGCTTATGACGAATATGGCCGGGTTTATTGTCCTCATCCTTCTTATTGTCATTATTACGTTTTATGACATCCTCCGCCTCTTCTGAGCTTGAGCGGAGCCCAGGCTCTGCTCGAGCCGCCTTCACCGACGCCGCCCTTAAAGACCTCTGGCTGGAAATCCTCAAAGAAATTGAACCCAAATTGCAGCGCAGTCAGTTTATTACCTGGTTTAAAGATACGGCGCTTCTGGGACTGGAAGAGGGGACCCTTATTGTAGGGTTGCCGCTGCCCATGTTTTTGAACTGGCACATGGAACACTACCGCACCATGACCATGGAGATTGCGCAGACGTTCCAGCCGGATGTCCGTCAGGTGGTGTATAAGGTGGATATTGCACTGCGTGATAACCCCGAGCGCTCCGTTAATCTGCTCGACTACTTTCCGGAGCAGAAGCGCCGAAAATTGCCGGGTAAACAGGAGATTAAGCTGGCGGAAGGATTGGTAAGTAAAATTCTGAACCCGCGGTATTCCATTGATAATTTCGTAGTGGGTGGCAGTAATCGTCTGGCGCACGCGGCATGTCTGTCCGTATCCAATCAGCCGGGCGGCAAGTATAACCCGCTCTTTTTATACGGCGGCGTAGGACTCGGCAAGACGCACTTATTGCAGGGGACAGGCAATGCCATTTTGAAAAACATGCCCAAGGCGACTGTGGTGTATACGACCACCGAGGATTTCACGAATCAGGTGATTGAGGCCATTCAGCACCAGAAAATGGAACAGCTTCGCAAGCGGTATCGTCTGGTGGATGTCTTGATTATTGATGACGTGCAATTTTTGGCCAACAAAGAGCGTACGCAGGAAGAATTTTTTCATACATTCAATGCCCTCTACGAAGAGCGTAAGCAGGTCATTATATCGGCGGACAGGCCGCCCAAAGAACTGCACTTGGAAGACCGCCTCATTTCCCGGTTTGAACGCGGCATGATTGCCGATGTCTCGGCCCCGGAGTACGAAACGCGTCTGGCCATTCTTACCGAGAAAGCGCAGGAGTACGGTATTTTTCTGGATCAAAGTGTTCTGCAGTTCATTGCCGAACATGTCACGCAGAACGTCCGTGAGCTGGAGGGAATTCTTATGCAGGCGGTTGCCCTGTACGAGCTGGAGCAGCGTATGCCGACAATTAAGAGCATTGCCGATATTATGCGGAAACTGAATAAGGACCCGTACATTGCAGAGGAGAAAATCGGGTTTGATATGCCTCTTAAGAAGCAGTCCACGTTCCAGGAAGTGCTGGAAGCCACCAGCCGATACTTCTCGGTTTCGGTGCAGGATATGATCGGCCAGAGCCGCGTGAAAGAAATTCTCCTGCCGCGCCAGGTTGCCATGTTTCTGGGCAAGAAATATTTACGCGTTTCCTACGTGCGTATGGGTGAAATTTTCAGTAACCGCGACCATACAACGGTTATGAACGCCTGTGAGAAGATTGAACAGAAACTGCACAATGATCCGCAATTATTGCGTGAGGTGAGGGCATTGGAGCAGGAGTTGGGGTTTGTGTAGAAAATATATTAACTCTATTCTCAATATATGATCACTATTTTTATAAGAACAGTATCACTATTTCTTTCTGTAGTGTTTGTTTTTTTGGCTTTCTTCAGTCCTTTTCGTAATCCATCAGCAATAGAGTTAGATTCGCATGGAGATATATCAACTGTAAGCGTTCATGATCTTTTTTTGGAAGGAACTGGACAGGCAACTTTTCAGCCATCTTGCTCTTATGATCATATACTTTTTTGTCGACGACTTTTTGTTATTTTTCCTATCACATTACTATTGCCACTTTTATTGCTGATTATGAGTTGGTTGAATTTTCGATACATTCGCGGATTTTCGCTAGCCCTTACGGTATACTTATTTATAGCTTTTTCTTCATACTTTTTGCTATTGTTTGCACAATATTTTTCTGTCGGTGGTCCTGGAGATTCTATGTATCAAATGCCTCCAACGTTTTTGGGTTTTGTACTGCTGATATGGCTTTTTTCTGGCGTTATTATGGGAATTCGATTGTTCTTTAAATCCAATTATCGATTGAAGATAAAAGTGCTGTCACATTGAGCCTGGCCAGAATGGCTCCCTGTGGGATCGAAATGCAGTCTTGGGAATTATTTCGCTTAATAATACAATCCGTCTATGAATGTCCAACCCTATATTGATCAAATCAATCAAGAGTTTCCTGATTTCAAAGACAAGGAAGTAAAATTTCCAGAACAGGGGATGGACCATATTGCTCTAATTTGCTATTTATATATTTCATGGTAATTTATACTTAGACACTTTTCTTTCCTTTTCTCTGACAGGGAGGTACTGATGGCGACTCCTGAAGTTGAGGTCTTCGAGTGGAAAGATGGAGAGCGCAGCTTTGTCTGGCTTCATAAACCAGACGACACGGGTCCATGGACTCCAAAAGAGGGGAGTCCGCTCGCTCGTTTTCCTCTTACAAACGTCGAAGGCTCTGCCGGTGTTGTCTGTGGATTCCTTCAGCGGTTGTTGGATGATCTGTTGTTGAGGTCTGATCGCGATACTGTCTCGGAGGCTTTCGCCAAGGTTGCAGGATACGGCTTCCTGGATGGCAGAGATGGTTGCGAGCAGGATCTGGACATTATTATCCAAGAGGATTGGACATTGAGCGAGCTCATTGGTCTCGACGTCGCATTCGATGTCCCATTGTGCCGAACTGTCCGCGAGCTGCTCAAGGGCTTTTACAAGGTCGGTCATGACTATGGTCGAGATCATCGATAAGTGCCTTGCACCGTCCTCTCGCGTGAGCGAGAGGCGGTTTTTGTAGCGACTCAGAGCAGGGCTAGTGATCTTCGTCGAACTATCATTCTGTGGTGTAAAATCATAGTCCCGACCGTAGGCAAGAAAGCCTGCTCCCGTTTTATTTGTAGATTATACACAAAATAGGAGCGCCCATCCTTGGGCGCGGTTGTTGAGAAATATTGACCAAGACTAGGCTTCGACAGGCTCAGCCTGACAGCGTAGCATGCCTTCATGATATCTAAAGCTGCTCGCGGGTTTTTGTATTCCATCGGGGTATTATTTCTTGTTGGTTCAGTGAGCTTTCTTGGTTGGAATACTCAGCGTACCAGGTGTGAGGTGAAAGCGACGCAATACCTGGCGCCTATGAATATACCCGAATCGGATTTTGCACTTGGTGCCTGTGTCTCATCTCAGGTATCTCTCTTTTCATTGCAACTGAATGGACAAATATGTGAAGATCATCAAGCAGCTTCAGTCTGTCAAAACGGGGCGGAGCTGAATTCGTGTGCTGTTAATGCATTTTATCCGGGGAAAACGTGTAAAGAAATATTCAAATTTCCGCACAATGATTCATTGGATAAATCGTCTTCAGTAAGACAATAAGGTTTATTCATCACTTAGCAGCGCCCATCATCCATGACCCAAGGGGTCCCTTTTAGGGCGCGCGGTTGTTCGTAGATTTTGGTTAGATTAAAACCTGATAGTGTGACGTTCCATAAGCCCATGGAACCTATTTGATGGCTTCAATCACATATAAAATCCAATACCTGCAAACAATCCACAAAACAAAGAGCAGGCATTCTGCCTGCTGGTCTTTATAATTATCATATGTTCCAAATACATTATCATCGAAACGAGAAAATCATGTTGATTACCACGACTGTGAAAAACAGGCGCAGAATTTTTGATGACGAGGCGTTTGCCCGTGAGGCTATCGAAACATTGTATCGGGTTCAGAAATTGCACCCATTCATTCTTTTTGGCTTCGTTATTATGCCCGATCATTGTCATTTGCTTGTCTATGTGCCGGCTCCCGAATCTATTTCGACTATTATGAGAGTCTTCAAATACGGGCTGACATTCAATTTAGGTATTGGGGCATTTTGGCAGGCTAGGTTCCATATAGGGCTGCCTAAGAATCCGCAGAGCAGTTTGTGGTATATCCACCACAATCCTGTTCGGGCCGGTCTCGCCGAAAAACTTCAGGATTATCCATGGTCTTCGGGGTCCGGAAGGTGGAAAGTAGCAAGGCTTGATGATTTTTATAGAAGTCAGGCAGGCTGAAAGCCTGCCCCTTGTTTGTTTAAACAAAGAGCAGGCATGTTGCCTGCTGGTCTTTTAAGGCATCAACAAAATTCCTCATTCAACAATCATTTGTTTCCTGTTAAGCTTTGCATGTCCTATCTCCCCTTTTGTCATGTCCAAACCCGAACCCGTTGTCGATGATCTCTATAAGCTCCGCCACTCCATGGCGCACGTTCTGGCGCAGGCTGTCTTAAAGCTGTGGCCGGATACGCAGATTACCATCGGGCCGCCCATCGATTACGGTTGTTACTATGACTTCAAGTTTACGACGCCCATTTCCGATGAGAATTTTAAGGATATAGAGAAGGAGATGCGGAAAATTATCAATCAGGGACAGACATTCGAAGTGGATACGCTCAGTATTGCCGATGCCATTGCCTACTGGAAGGAGAAGAATCAGAAGTTTAAAGTGGAATTAATAGAGGATTTAGCCAAAACCGGAACAACGGAAGTGACGCATTACCGCAATGTGGATGCCAAAGGCGAGACGACATTTACGGACTTATGCCGTGGCGGCCATGTGGAGAATTTAAAAGATCTCCCGGCTGACGGGTTTAAAATTATGAGTCTGGCCGGTGCGTACTGGCGAGGAGACGAGAAGAAGGACCAGCTGACACGGTTGTACGTAGCTGTTTTTCCATCCAAAGAAGAATTGAAGGATTACTTAACCATGCTGGAGGAAGCCAAGCGGCGTGATCACCGGAAGATAGGCAAGGAAATGGATTTATTCACGTTCAGTGATTTAGTGGGACCGGGTTTGCCGCTCTGGACGCCACGCGGCACGCTGTTGCGCAATTTGTTAGATGGTTTTGTCTGGGAGTTACGGTCGGCCAAAGGCTACGAAAAAGTATCCATTCCGCACATCACCAAAAAAGAATTATACGAAACCAGCGGTCACTGGGCCAAGTTCAGCGATGAGCTGTTTCGCATTACCACGCGCGAAGGCCATGAATTTGCCATGAAGCCGATGAACTGCCCGCATCATACGCAGATTTTCGCCTGCCAGTCCCGCAGTTACCGTTCCATGCCGCAGCGTTATGCCGAGACCACCACCTGTTACCGCGATGAGCAGACGGGCGAATTGCACGGCTTGTCCCGTGTTCGTGCGTTTGCCCAGGACGATGCACACGTCTTCTGTCGTCAGAACCAGGTGAAAGATGAGATTCTGAAGATTTGGGAGATTATTGATACGTTCTACGCGACAGTCGGTTTCAAAAATTTGAAAGTGCGCTTGTCGCTGCATGATCCGGATGCGTTTGATAAATATCTGGGTACGCCGGAGATGTGGAAACAGGCCGAGCAGAACCTGCGTGATTTGGCGACGGATAGAAAAGCTGATTTCTATGAGGCACCCGGTGAGGCGGCTTTCTACGGACCAAAAGTGGACTTTATTACGCGTGATTCCATTGGCCGTGAATGGCAGGTAGCCACTGTTCAGCTGGATATCAATATGCCGGAACGGTTTGATCTCTTTTGTATCAATGAAGCCGGTGAAAAAGAGCGCATTGTCATGATTCACGCCGCCATCATGGGGTCACTCGAGCGTTTTTTGAGTATTTATATCGAGCATTGTGCCGGTCTATTCCCGCTGTGGCTGGCGCCAACACAGGTAGCCGTTGTACCGGTTGCCGAGCCGCATGAAGACTATGCCAAAAAAATTGAATCAGAATTAAAGGAGAAAGGTATACGGACGCTCTATCTGGACCCGTCCGATTCACTCGGTAAGCGTGTCCGTGAAGGCGAGAAGCAGAAGATTCCGTACATTCTGGTCATTGGCGATAAAGAAGTGACCGATAGCTCTTTGGCTGTCCGCAATGTGCACAGCAAGAATCAGGTGACGGTCTCTGCGAGCGAGTTCATGCATGCGGTGGAAACCGATGTGCGAAATCGTGCCTTGATGGAATCTATAGGTTAAAAAATCTACTTTTACTAGGTAAGAAAATAGGTATGTACAATTGCAAGATGATGTTCATATGGGCCATAAATAACTACTGCTAGAATCGATATATGAAAAATATTCAACAGAGATTTTATTTGAACGCAGCGTTGCTGTTTGCGGGGGTGGCAATTGGTATGGCAGTCCTAAAATATCTTTCCAAATTTCATGGCTTTAGTATGAGTGGTGTTTTATATAACTGCGCTCCTTGTCCTGAAGGTGCCACTGTTTGTACTCTTGATTGTAGGTTTGTTCTTGATTGGCTAATGGTCATTGCTTTGATTGTGTCAATTCTTCTTTATTTTCTTGTGGGTAATTTGCTTTATTCTTGGTTTCAAAGGAGGTTATAAAGACTGATAGCTATCCCTAGTGTCAATTTTTATGTCATTGGAATTTAGTGCTTGGTATTTGGAATTTTCTTTGAAAAAAGGAAAATATTTTCCTAATCATATTTATGCTATTCTCCCTTCCGCATGTTCGAAGCCTTTCAGTTCGGGCCCATTCTTATCTGGACGCACTTTCTGTTTGTGCTGATTGGACTGTGGCTCTCGGCCGAATTCTTTTTGCGCTTGGCTCAGAGCGCAAACCTGCCTATTAATCACTTTCTGGAGCACGGAGTCTGGTATTGCATTTCATTTCTGCTGTGCGGCCGTTTGGCCGGCATGATCGCGGAGTACCGCGTATACGTGAATGATCCCTTTCGCATGATTATTGTCTGGGACGGGGGATTCAATTTGCTTGGTGGCGCCATTGGCATTGCCATCGTGTTGTACTTTACAAACCTCACTCACCGGGCCACGTTTCTGCAGTGGCTGGATGCGCTGGTGCCTGCGGCTTCGTTTGGCCTGGTATTCGACTGGCTGGGTGCGTTTTTCTCCGGTCAATCGTATGGCAAGCCAACCGATATGTTCTGGGGCGTTGCCTACGATGCGCAGAACGTCCGCTATACGGTGCCTATTCATCCGGTGCAGTTGTACTACGCTGTCTTCTTTTTCTTTCTTACATTTCTTCTTCTTATCGTTCGTAAAAAGGCGCGCAGGGTAGGGACGGAAACTCTGGTAGGTATTTGTCTGATGACGATTGGCACATTTATTTTCGAAAGTTTCCGCGGCGACTTCGGTATTCCGGTTTTTGCCACCAAGCTCGATTTTATCCTCATGATTATTTTGTTCGTGAGTCTGGGTGTGTTTGCGGCTATTGAACTGCAATTGTCGCAGAAATCCATGTACATATACGAAGGCGTTCTGGTAAGCGTTATCGGCATTTACATGGCCATGCGCCGGCATATCGATATTGAATTCTATGAACTCCGCTTTAGTCAGCTCCTTGCAGTGGTTGCCCTGTTGGCAACTGTTGTATATGTGATTGTGCATAGACGGAAATACCCGCACCTATAGAATATCAACTAGAAGTTCTAAACTTTCAACACGGTCTTTTCTGTTCCAGCGCTTGCTTTGCTATACTAGCTGGCATGAATGCTCTTACTTCTTTTTTACAGTCGTTTGCCAGTTCGGCCCCGCACATCAATACCATGTCCACGGCATTGCTTGGTGCCGGGATACTGGCGGTATTTCTCATTTTCTTCACAACGAGGGATATTTTATTGCGGACACAATCATTTGTGTATCAGTTCATCTGTATTCTACTCGTTGCCATAGTGCCGGGTATTGGCTTTCTTTTGTATCTGCTGATTCGACCGTCGCGTACCGTGAAGCAGAAAGAGCTGGAGTCGCTGGTACTGAATATTCATGATCGCACGCGCCGCCTGGAGGAGCATCTTATGCCACAGACACAGTACGTTCCGGAAAAGAAGAGCCCGAAAGAAAAGAAGAGGCAGCTTATTGCGCAGATGGAAGCGGAAACAGGCAACGATGCAAAAGCAGTCGAAGACTCTGTATAAAAGAGCGAGCGGGGGAGGCGAATGCCTGTGTAAGGCTTCCAACTCTCCGCTTCCTGTTTTTCCCTCTTTCATTCTTCTGAGCAGCTTGTTACCATGCGTACATGGATCTTCTTCGCTATTTGTTTTGGCCACGTCCGGAAAATGCACAGTACTCCGACCCTAAGGTCATTGGTTTACTTGTGGTATGTGCCTTATTCATTGGCGCAGCTTTGTACATTCGTGTCTGGCGCCGCAAAGTGCGTAATCCTGTCACCCGGAAACTCAGCCGCTCGTGGGCATCTGCCTTGTTCTGGTTTGCTTTTGCAGCTGTCCTTCTTATCTTAGCCCGCACGGAAGGTATTCAGTTCCTGGGCATGCGTATTTTGTGGCTTTTCTGGCTTTTGGGTATTGGTTTATACGCCTACTTTCAGTACCGCCAGTTCAAAACGCGCCATTACGAAGTCCTCCCCAAGGAAATGATTATAGATGCGCGTGATAAGTATTTGCCGGGGAAGAAAAAACGATAGATAGTGCATTATGTATCATGCAGCCTGCTTATGTAACGTAAAAGATTGTACGTGCTTTTCAGATTCGCATAATTTTATCTCCTCCCGTCTGGAATGATTGACATTTTTGCAGTATAACTGCATTATCTGCTTCCTATGCCTCTAAAACATTTTTCTGAGACGGTTCTCATTGTGATTCTTGGTTTTTTTATTCTGCTGACGGGGCTGTTTACGGCCACATTGCCCCTGCTGCCGGAAGGTCTTCTGCCGGCACTTATTCTTTTGGGTATTACTCTTTTGTATCCATTGGCTATTTACCCGTACTTGCGTAACAACAGAGCAGATTACTCCTTCCGTCTGCTCCATTTTATCCCGGCGATTACTGTGAGCATATGGCTTTTTCTGCAAATAATTGCACTCTGGTTGCCGATTTTTAACACTATTACCGCGCTCTATACGTGGGGATGGACATTGGTTCCGGTTCTTATTGGCATGTTCCTGTTAATGGTCTTTTGTCTGAATGTTCTGCGCCGTTGGGTTTCGCGTCTGGCCTTCCTTACGCTTCTGCTTGTCCCGTTTATGGTGCTGGCTGTTTTGTCGGGCCTTACGTTCCAGTGGGAGCGCAGTGTGGCATCGCTCTTGTGGCAGGGTACATGGTGGAATGTATCGGGAACGGGTTCGCTCAGGTTGCCGGGCAGTGAAATTGCCATGCAGCCAAAACCGGCTAATACGAATCTTTCTTCTTCTACCGATGCTGCCGAGCAGGCATGGCGCAATAAGCTGCGTGAATTACAGAATGCGTCATCGGTTTCTTCTTTATCAAATTCCGGTATTCCGCCTTTCCCCAGTGTAACGGTTAATAGTGGCAGCCAGATTGCTTTTGTCTCGTCGTCTTCATCGTCTATGGGTATTCCGCCATTTCCTGTCTCTGTTGTAACCGGCAGTGCCGGTGTCGGGGGCCGGGTTTCTTCGGTATCATCTTCTGCAGGTGTTTCGTCCGCCAGTCAGCCGGTACCTGTTGCTCCAGTTCCAAAGCCTGCTCCCAAACCAGGGCGGCCGATGACACACTTGCCAAAGTCCGGTTTGGCTACCGATCTGTTGCCGTTTTTCTTTCTGGCCGGTTTTTGCACCATTGTGCAACGGCGGGCGGACAAGAGAAAGCTGGCAGTGGTATATGTTTGATAAAATTCCAATCACTACATTCCAAATTCCAATTATGTCTGTTTCCAAATGTAACAACAGTGTTTGGAATTTGATGCTTGGTATTTGGATTTTTTTGTATACATGTTAGCGATTGTCCCATGACAATGTCTGACCTATAGTCTGATTGTTCGGGACGTAGTTCAGTTGGCTAGAACGCATGCCTGGGGGGCATGAGGTCGCAGGTTCAAGTCCTGTCGTCCCGACCATCACACAAACTCGCGATAGCAGGGACATGCTTATGTATTTTGGGATGGACCGGCCTTATACTTGCTAAAAAAAATTTAAATTGTATAATAGGATAAGTTCTTTCGCCTTACCGGCATGTGAAACTGAACCTTTTTTCTGAGAGGAAAGTGTCGAATGAATCGTGAGACGTACCGCAACGGGCTGATTGGTCTTCTTCAGCGTCATAGGCTCGAAAATCCCACACCCTTGGATGTGGCGAGTCTGTGCCCTCACCTCGATACGACGGACATCGAACAGATCTTCGCCCGTGCCAACGCGGAGAAGAGCAGTTACTTTGCTGCTCCGCCTCTGCTTGTCAATCACGGCTACCAGATTCTTTCGGTGACGGGTCCGTTGGAATACGATGGCAAGAAATCCCCGCAGTACCTCAATTGGTCATACACGGGGCGCACGTTGGAGTCCTATGCGGATGGCAAGAAACACGGCGACGTGTTTTCCGACTACGCGTTCGCGGACAAGGCCATCGCCTACGCACAACAGCACTGGGGCGACAAGTTGATCCTGGACGACTGGGACAGCTACATCACGACCTACCTCGACGACCCTCGGGACAAGACGAAGGACGGCTACCCACGCACCAAGTTGGCGTTGTTCTTCGTTACAAAGCGTCCTTGGAACGATCTCATCAATGACCACCACGCTCCCCAGAGCGAAGTGATCGACGAGAGCATCCTCCAGATGGCCTGTTCCGTTCTGGAAGGGCACGAGCTGAAGGGGGGTCGTGGCGGCTACACCGAGTCCAATTGCGCGAACTGCGGCGGTGGCCTGGCTCTAACGGGCTGCACCTACTGCAATCTGGTGTTCAAGGACGACCATTACCGCTGTGGCGGGAATACGCCTCTCATGCCAAAGCTCGCCCAGTATGCCACAGCGAACGGTCACGTCTTCGGGATTGATCCCTCGAATGCGCGTGAGGCCGAGCGTTTGCGCTGGGTGGTGATGATGCGCAAGTAGAAGCGCGAAAAGAAGTAGCATGCTGAAACGGTTTCTTTGGAAGCCGTTGCGAAAGGACAGAGGGGTGCAATTATGCGCCCCTCGCCTTTTATTGTTATTTAGATCACACAAATACCAGTCAGATAGAGATCATTCTAAAATAATATCCAACGCATTCAGCAGCGACACTGCTTCCGGCAAAGAAAATTTTGTTTTCTTCAGTGTATTATTCTGGAAATCGATACCGTAGTTTGTGGCGCCCTTAAAGTTGGCGTTTGTTAAGTTTGCGCGGGAGAAGATGGTGCGTGCAAAATCGGTTCCTTCAAAATCGGCATCGGTACAGTCGCAATCAGTTATGTAGGATTCCTTCACGGTGCAGTTGTGCATGACAAGATGCGGCAGTTTCATAAAGCTGAAATTCGATTGGCTCAGTTCACAGTGAAGAAACTGAATGTTTCGCATTTTAGCCACCCGGGACCAATCCATGCCCATCACTTTGGATTCTTTAAAGACAGTATCGACAAACGTACAACCGGGCAGCTTTAGCGCGCTCAGGAGAGAGCCTGTAAACGTGCAGTCTGTAAACTTGCATTCTTTGAACTCGCACCCAATGAGGCTGCACGTATCAAATATACATTTTTCAAATTCTTTATCGAGATAGGCTTCGCCTGTCAGGCTTATGCTGCTGAATGTTTCGCCAGCGTATTGTTGGTCTGCAAAAGGCATACCAGAATCTTATCCGAAATATTCTTCCCATCCCACTCAAACTATGCTTTCATAGTCGACTTTATGCAGCACAAAATGCCTCTTGCCGGCAAAGCCCGCTTATTGACAAAACAGTAACTTGATTTTTTAATATTATTATGTCATAATACCTTATTACATAACAATTTACCCAACAAGTCTATACCCAGTCATGGCTCTGAACCCTCTCGATCAAACGGCTGCTTTTGAACTCATTCGTGCGCATGAGCGGATTCTGGTCATTCCGCATGCCAATGTGGACCCGGACGGGCTATCCAGCGCGCTGGCCTGTTTCCAGGTGTTCCAGAAAATGGGGAAGGATGTCACCGTTATTTGCCCGGATACTTTGCCGGAAATGCTCAGCTTTCTGCCGGGTTTTGAAAAGCTGGAGCAGGAAATTGCCGAGAGCCAGAACTTTATTGTTACCATCAACCTCGCAGACGGCGTGGAGGTGGATAAGCTGCGGTATACGGTGGAGGATCAAAAGGTGAATATTATTGTAGTGCCCAAGCGCGGGAAGATCAGTTCTCAGCACATTTCTTTTGGCGAAGGCGAAAAGCGGTACGATCTTATCGTGGTAGTGGATACTGCCGATTTATCTCTGCTTGGTTCGCTGTATACGGATCATGTGGATCTGTTTTCGGATATTCCGATTCTCAATATTGATCATCATATTTCCAATTCGCGCTATGGCCAGATGCAGCTGATTGATCCGACGGCCGCATCCGCTACCGAGGTGCTGTATAACTGGTTTAAGAGCGTTCCGGAATGGCAGCAGGGCATGACACCGGATCTGGCTACGCTGCTGCTAACCGGTCTTATAACGGATACGCGCAGTTTCCAGAACCCCAACACGACGCCACGTTCACTGGAGGTGGCCGCTGAACTTTTGGAACGCGGCGCCCGTCAGCAGGAAATTATTCAGCATATCTATAAAACCAAGCCGCTTACCACGCTTAAAATCTGGGGACGCGCGCTGAATCATATTCAGATCGATGCCGCCGCTCATATTGTCTGGTCGGCTATCAGTAAAGAAGATTTGCAGGAAATGGAAGCTACCAGCAAAGAAACGGCGGGCATTTTGGATGAACTTATTTCCACGATTCCGGATGCCGATGTACACGTTCTATTTACGGAAGTGGAGGAAGGCGGATTCAAGGCCAGTATGCGTTCTTCCGCCGCTGTGGATGTAAGTCGTTTAGCCGGGGAAACCTATGGCGGCGGCGGACACAGCCGGGCAGCCGGTTTCCGCGTGCGCAGTTACGATAACTTCCAGCTTCAGGTTTTGGAATGCATTAAAAAGCTCAA